>JAFYAD010000140.1 GCA_017540915.1 Lachnospiraceae bacterium | reverse complement strand
TCGCAGGTCGTGTGGTCCTGGGGTGGGATCCTGCATTCAGGACGGGCTGCAAGATAGCGGTGGTGGATCCCACGGGAAAGGTGCTGGACACCACGGTCATATTCCCCACAGAGCCGCAGAATAAAGTCGCTGAGTCCAAGGCAGTCATCAAAAAGCTTGTGGAAAAATATAATGTTTCCATCATATCCCTGGGGAACGGCACGGCCAGCCGTGAGTCCGAGGCAGTCATCTGCGAGCTCATAAAGGAGCTTCCTGTGAAGGTCGATTATATCATAGTCAATGAGGCGGGAGCTTCCGTGTACTCTGCCAGCAAGCTGGCTACGGAGGAGTTTCCGGATCTGGATGTGGGAAAGCGCTCCGCTGCATCAATGGCGAGACGTTTGCAGGACCCGCTGTCGGAGCTTGTAAAGATCGATCCAAAGTCAGTGGGTGTGGGTCAATACCAGCATGATATGAATCAAAAGAAACTGGATAATACCCTGTCTGCAGTGGTGGAGGATTGTGTTAATAAGGTGGGTGTTGACCTGAATACAGCGTCTGTTTCACTGCTTCAGTATATTTCCGGTATTTCAAAGACCATAGCCAAAAACATTGTGGACTACAGAGAGGCAAACGGCAGGTTTACCAACAGAAGACAGCTGTTAAAAGTTTCAAAGCTGGGTCCGAAAGCTTTTGAGCAGTGTGCCGGATTCTGTAGGATAAATGACGGTGACGAGCCTTTGGACGCCACCGGAGTGCATCCGGAGTCATACAAGGCCGCAGATGCGCTGATCGGGAAACTGGGATTGGACAAGAACGCCATAAAAGACCATGCCCTGGACGGTATATCCGCTAAGATCGGCGATATAAGCTCTCTGTCAAAAGAGCTTGATGTGGGAGAGATAACCTTAAGGGACATCATAAAAGAGATGGAGAAGCCGGCCAGAGATCCCAGAGATGATATGCCAAAACCCATCCTGCGAAGCGATGTTCTGGATATGAAGGATCTGACGCCGGGAATGGTTCTGAAGGGGACAGTCAGAAACGTGATCGACTTCGGCGTTTTCGTGGATATAGGAGTTCATCAGGACGGTCTTGTACATATTTCCGAGCTCTGCGACAGATACATCAAACATCCGTTAGAGGTGGTCAGCATCGGTGATATCGTTGAGGTGAAGGTTTTGGACGTGGATGTTAAAAAGGGCAGGATCTCCCTCACCATGAAGGGAACCTCCACAAAGCTTAAGGATAACGGCGCCGGGAGATCCGGGGACAAAAAGACAGAAAACAGAAAGCCTGAAGGCAGGAAACCGGAATCCGGTAAACACGATAACAGTAACAAACATAATAAAGATAACGGCAAGAGACAGGGAGACAGATCCGGAAGGGAACGTTTTGCAAATACCGCTATAGCGGACGCATTAAGGAGGATGAGATAATGAGCGAGATAAAGACAGTACATACGGATAATGCACCGAAAGCCATAGGACCGTATTCACAGGCAAAGATATTCGGAGATCTTCTGTTTGCTTCGGGACAGATCCCGGCAGATCCTGTGAGCGGAGATATCATAGGCGATGATATAGCGTCACAGAGTGAACAGATCATGAAAAATATCGGCGCTATCCTTACAGAGGCCGGCAGCGGTTTTGACAAGGTCGTAAAGACCACATGTTTTTTGGACGATATAGGCGATTTCGCTGCGTTTAACGCTGTATACGAGAAGTACTTTGTCAGCAAACCGGCACGTTCCTGCGTTGCTGTGGAAAAGCTGCCCAAGGGCGTTCTGGCTGAAGTGGAAGTGATAGCGGCACTCTGATCATTTGACGCTGTCATGCGCAGGCGTCTGAATTGTGATTTTCTTTGACATTACCATACAAAATGTGGTATGATGGTTGCGTATGGGGAGTTAGTTAATTAGGGTGTTAGTTATGCTAATTAAAACATATTTGCATATATCCGGTTTTATTGAATATACGGCACGTAAAATGTCAGTGATCATGGCAGTGATTGCTGTTGTTTTGGTGCCTTTTTGTGCGTCTGTCCCCGTGTCTGCCCAGTCGATGACTGAGTCGTCTCAGGATCCTACACTGTCGGGCTTTAAGTTTGATGCGCTTGAGGAGGGGGCGCTTGACGGATACAAGGATATAATGTCAGGCACCTTAAGAGTCGGATATGTGGATGATTTTTATCCCTTCTGTTTTGATGACAAAGGGGATTTTGGCGGACTTACAAGGCGCATGTTCGATGCGATCGCACAGAAATACGGCATGAATTTTACTTATGCACGGTATGAAAGGCCGGCGCAGGCCAATAGGGCGCTCGATAACGGAGAGATTGATATAATCGCATACTACGGCGGTTCCAGGGAATCCATGGAAAAATACAGTCTTGTGGAGACGGATTGCTATGCAAAAGCTCCTCTTGTCATCATCGAAAAAGAAAACGTCAGGGGAGACGTTCCTAATATCTGCGCCACAACCCATTATCTCTATGATGAGACCACCAGCGGTATCAACATCGACAAATATGCCATAGAGCTATTTAACAGCGAGAGGGACTGCCTTGACGCTGTTGCCAGCGGTCACGCGAGGATCACCGTATGTAACGGATATCTGAGCCAATATTTAAGGAGCAATGATTTCGATTACAATGAACTTGCCATCACAGCCATACTGAGCGTGGATTACAATGTCTGTGCAGCCGTATCAAGTTCCAATCCAAGGCTCCTCGAGCTGATGAACATGGTGCTTCCTGTTATCAACGACCGTACCATCAATGAGTTCACGCTGGAATCCATATCCGGCACCGTTTTTAATCTGAGGTATTTTACGGAGAGATACGGATGGATAGCAGCTGTGGTGGCGTTTGTCATCATGATAGTGGTGGTGACCATAGCCAACAGGACTGTGCGCAGCAGCCGCAGACTTCAGAAGCTTTTGTACATGGATTCCCAGATGAATATCTGGAACCTTAACTACCTGAGGCATATAGGCGCCAAAAAGCTTCTGGACAGTGACTCAAAAGCACGGTATGCTCTGTGCTGTATCAATCTGGGTAAATTCAGACGGATCAATCTTGTGTTTGGATTTGACAAGGGCACTGCGGTACTGGAGCTTTTGATAAAGACCTTCAGGTCGAAACTGGATGTAAAAAAAGAGATATATTGCAGGGATCACGGCGATAAGTTCGTGATAATGCTCAAATACAATGACAAGGATCGCCTGACAAAAAGACTGAATGAGATCATAGATGATGCCGACAACAGGATCTTTGAGGTTACGGATACGCATATTCCGATCCAGATCGGAGTATATGAGCTGGATTCCGATGTGGATATCTCACTGGCGCTGGATTATGCTATGCAGGCGATGGGCGCTGTCAGGGATTCCAAGATATCCGAGATCAGGTATTATGATGATGAGCTTAAGCAGCAGATAAAGGAAGCTCACAAAAAACAGAAAGAGCTGGATGAAAAGAATGCCAATGAAGACTTTGTCACGTTTTATCAGGCAAAGGTTGATATTAATTCCGGTTCGATAGTGGGTGCGGAAGCGCTGGTCCGTATGAAGGATCCGGACAACCCGGGACGGGTTCTTCCTCCGGGGCTTTTTGTGCCGTATTATGAGCAGACGGGCTTCATCACGGAGATAGATTTCTTTGTATACGAAGATGTTTGCAAAATGCTGGCTGACCGCATGAGGCAGGGAAAGACCGTTGTCACCGTATCGGTCAATTTCTCAAGACTTCACTTTTTAAAAAAGGACTTTCCCGATAGGGTAGAAGCGATGCTCACAAAGTATTCGATACCCAAGGATCTTATAGAGGTTGAGATTACGGAAACTCTGGCGGTTGAGCAGATGCAGGATCAGATCATACAGGAGACTGTGGATGAGCTTCAGCGTCGCGGGATACGGATCTCCATTGATGATTTCGGTTCGGGATACTCTTCTCTGGGTATTATAGAGCGTATTTCCGCATCAGTCATAAAGCTCGACAGGTCATTCCTGATCAATCATAAAGACCGCAGTCGTCAGATAGCACTGATGAGGTGTATTGTCAGCATGGCTAACGATCTGAAGGCACAGATCGTTTGTGAGGGTGTTGAGACAGGGGATGATGTTGAACTCATGAAAGTCATCGGCGCTTCGGTGGCGCAGGGCTATTACTATTCAAGACCTGTTGCGCAGGGTGAGTTTTTAAGCCTGCTTGATTCAAAATAATATTTCGGACAACCGTTAAGGAAGAGGCAGAGGTATGGCATACAATTATCAATATGATATAGCAGCTATCATTATAACGGCGCTGCTCTTCATTTTTTACTACCTCAGACGCAGTTACGTGTCAAAGGCCAATACAATATTTATCTGTCTTATCATGACCGATCTGGCGGCCGCGGTATTTGATGCCATGAGTTGCATCGCAATGGCCGATCCGGATTTCTATCCGGAGTTTATTCAGTATGTTTTCACTCTCGGATACCTGTTTTTTTATCCGCTGATGGCGGTGGTATTCTTTTTGTATGTTGATTCCAAGGCCAGGATCAAGGCTATGCAGCGCGCAACGCCTGTAATATCATGGGTCGTGGCTTTTTATCTGGGGTTCTGCGCTATCACAAGTCCGTGGACTCACTGGCTTGCATATTTTGACGAGGAGGGGGTATACAGACACGGTCCCCTCATGATCCTGAATTTTGGTATCGCATTTGCACTGATCTATCTTGATATAATGATGGTGATAGTGGCCAAAAACAGGTTCAATTACTTCCAGAAGATGACGCTGATACTCATGACGGTGATGATCATCGCCGGCATAGTGGTCCAGCTGATATTACCGAGTATCGTCATAGGTTCCTTCTGCGCAGCGGTAGTACTGGTATTTGTATATATTTCGTTTGAGAATCCCGCGCATTTCACCTATATGGATACCTCCTGCTACAACAGGCAGGCCTTTCTGGAGGAGGTATACAGAAAATACATGGAGGGCGATAAATATAATATCATCGTCATCTCCTTTACGGATTACGAGTATGTGCGCCATACGCTGGATGCATTTGAGCTGGATGAGCTTTCGGTTAAGATCGCTACCTTCATCAACAAGCAGTTCAAGAAAAAAGCATTCTGCCTTTCGGAGAGCAAATTTGTGGTGTTTGTGGATGACCTGAAAGATGAGCAGGGAACCCTCACCATAATAAATTCTTTCTTTGAAAAACCTGTGGAGCTTACCCACAGATCCATAGAACTCAGTATTTTTACCAGGACACTGAATGACATCAACAGAATGTTTGACGTTTCTGACGTTGAGAACATGATCTCTTATGTGGTGAAGCATCCGAAGGATATGAAGAGCATCAAAGAGATCCACGATTCGGTTGTTTACACCAAGCACAAAAGAGAAAAGATGCTGTTGTGCGTCAAGAGAGCCATCGAAAACGAGAGCTTTGAGGTGTATTACCAGCCTATTTACAGCACCAGGACAGGAAAGTTTGAATCCTGCGAGGCTCTGGTGAGACTGTTTGATGAAGAGCTTGGAATGCTTGATCCCGAGGAGATGATAGTGCTGGCCGAGAAAAACGGTCTCATCGACAAGATCGGTGACATCATCTTCCGGAAAGTCTGCGCCTTTATGAAGGACAATGATTATGCATCGCTGGGACTAAAATATATCGAGGTCAATCTGTCAACAGTACAGTGTATGAAGCTGTCGCTGCCGGATTCTATCCGCAGTATACTGGATCATTACCAGATACCGTCAAGCGCTATTAACCTTGAGATCACTGAGACTGCCGAGTTGGAGGATGTGGGTACTTTGCTTAAAAATGTTCGTACCCTGAATAAAATGGGCATTGATTTCTCCATCGATGATTACGGTTCGGGATTTGCATCCGCAGGATATCTTATTAAATTCCCGGTAACTCTTGTCAAGATTGATAAGTCCATATTGTGGAATGCCATTGAAGATAAAGATGCCATGGTAGTGTTAAAACATACTATTTCCATGGTACAGGAACTCAACAAACATATAGTGGTGGAAGGTGTTGAGACCAATGAGATGAAGAGCATCCTCATAGAGAACGGAGTGGATTATCTCCAGGGTTATCTGTTCTCCAAACCCATTCCGCCTGATAAGTTCGTGGAGTTTTTAAAGCGTAATAACACGAGATATTTCGACGAAGAGGATGAGGAAATGTATTATTTAGCATCCATGAACGCATCAAGACTCTCGGGTATGGATAAGCCGGAAGAGGATGATGCCGATGATAACGGCAGCAACCACCGTGGTTTGGTACATTGATTTGCGGATTTGACATTACATTTGTGTTGTGATACCCTTAAACCTGTGTTTAAGGTCTGCAGCTGTAGTCTAATGGATAGAACACAGGACTCCGACTCCTGCAATCCGGGTTCGATTCCCGGTGGCTGCATTTGTTTTTATGAAAAAAGCTTGCAATTTGAGGTTTGATATATGAAGAACATATTGGGTACAGCAGGTGCTTTGATCAAAAAGCACGTGAGATTATTCGGCGCAGCAGGCGTCCTTATTCTTTTTGTCATAATGCTGTCCGCCGCCAACGGAAAGAGCGTTATGGTGGACATGAGAGATATTGAGCTTGACGCAGAGGACGGAGTTGAAGAGTTCCAGGTAGATGCCTTCGAGGATATCAACAAGCTGATAGAAAACTACCTGAATGCATATATGTCAGGCGATACGGACGAGATAGAGCTCTATGCACAGCCTGTCTCGGATACAGAAAAAAGCTACATAGAATTTTACAGTGATTACGTGGATCATGTGGAAAACATAGTATGTTACACCAAGAGCGGCATACAGGAGGGCGAATATATCGTATCCGTGTATGAGGAGATCGTTTTTTACGGTGTGAAGACCAGAGCTCCGGCCCTTGATTTTTATTATGTCAGGACGGATGAGGAGGACGGCAGTCTTTATATAGACAATGCATACTCCCTGTTCAACCAGTCTAATCAGGAGGCTACCACGGATCCGGATATCACCGCTTTGATCGATGAGTTTAAAAACACAGCAGACATGGTGACATTAAAAGAAGAGGTACAGAGCAGATACACCAAGGCTGTTGGCTCGGACAGCGACCTCAATGTCATGATGACAGAGACAATACCGAATGCAATCGCACAGTGGGCTGCCGAACTTTCAAAGCAGGCAGAGGAAGCTGCGTCACACGAAGAAGATACAGTGAGTGGTGATGCGGTGAGCGGTGATGCGGTAAGCGGGGATACCGTGAGTGGCGATTCGACAGGAATCGATGCGGTGAGCGGTGATGACATTGATAATCCGGAGAATACCGGAGCTGTCAAGTACACCAGGATGATTACCACAGACAGCATCAAACTCAGGGCAGAGCCCAGCACGGATGCAGATGTTCTGGAACTTATCAATAAGGGCGAGAACATGAAGGTGGATCTGGATTCCGAAAATGATGAGGGATGGGTCAAGGTCGTATACAATGACCGCGACGGATATGTAAAACGCGAGTACTTAAAGAAACCCAAGAAACCCAATTCCACTGAGGGTGAAGGGACGACAGAGACTACAGATGGCGGCAACTCGGAGTCCACGGGTGAGAGCGCTATAGTGATACCTGCAGGCAAGGAGATCATTCTGATAGAGAATGTCAATATCAGAAAGTCCATGTCCAAGGATGCGGAGAAGATGGGAACTGCCATGATGGGTGACAAGATAAAGGTCATCATGAGCTACGCCGAGGGATGGACTAAGGTCGAGTGGAAAGATAAGACAGGATATATTCTGTCAGAACTGCTTCAAAACTATTGATAACGAGTTGTGCCGGCAGGGGATATTGCTACCCCTGCCGGTCCTTTTACACTTTTGCTTTAAACCGATTCAAAGGATTGTTGGTATTGATCCGTGAATCGCCTTTTGACCCTCAGATCATAATAACTCAATTGTCACGATGACCCGGTGAGACATGGAAACAGCAGAAAATAAAGGGATGCGCATAAATAAATATCTCTCCGATATGGGAGTGTGCAGCAGGCGTGAGGCAGACCGACTCATAGAGGATGGCCGGGTCACCGTAAACGGGCATAAGGCGATCACTGGTGAACGCATTGGGGAAAACGATGTTGTGAC
>JAFYAD010000139.1 GCA_017540915.1 Lachnospiraceae bacterium | reverse complement strand
GGTATAGAGATCTATCCGGTAAACGTGGATGAATACAGGTATCTCCATGAATGCGGAGTTGATTATGTCACTGTATTTCAGGAGACATACGACAGGACCAAATATGAGACTCTTCATCTTTTAGGGCATAAAAGAGTGTGGCCATACAGGTTTGACGCACAGGAAAGAGCCATAATGGGTGGCATGAGGGGAGCCGGTTTCTCGGCGCTTTTAGGACTGTCGGATTTCAGACATGACGCATTTGCAACGGCACTTCATGTTTATCATATCAACAGAAAATATCCTCATGCGGAGCTTTCACTCAGCTGTCCGAGGCTTCGACCCATTGTCAATAATGATAAGATAAACCCGGGCGAAGTGGGTGAGAAGGAGCTTTGTCAGATACTCTGTGCTTACAGGATCTTCCTGCCTTTTGTGGGGATCACCGTATCCAGCCGCGAGAGCGCTGAGTTCAGAAACGGAATAGCAAAGATCTGTGCTACAAAGGTTTCTGCCGGAGTTTCCACAGGCATAGGTGATCACGAGGACAAATACGAGGGCAGCACCGATTCCGTTGATATCCATGCTCACGGAGCTGAAAAGGCTGATGAGGGTGACGAGCAGTTCGAGATAAACGACAACAGGTCTATCCGCAAAATGTATTCAGACATGGAAAACGGCGGACTTCAGCCGGTTCTGAATGATTATATCTATGTCTGAGATTACGTGATACAGATAGCGAATGGCAGATGTTGACAAGGTAGCGCTCATTGGAGATAAAAAGTGTCTGAAAAAACAGATTACGGAAAATATATAGCAGTTACAGACCGGAAGCTTTGCAATATACCTTTTACAGAGCAGATAAAAAGGGTGGCAGTTCTGCATCCAAAGGCATTGATATTGCGTGAAAAGGATCTGGAGGATGAGGCTTATCTTGAGCTGGCCGGTAATGTAAAAGATATCTGCGACGAAGCGGGAGTGGATTTTTTCGTACATTCGAGGCTTGAGCTCGCACATGAGATAGATTGCAAAAATATTCATATCCCTATGCAGGGGTTGTGCGAAAACCCCGGTATCATAAAGCAGTTTGAGAATATTTCAGTATCCTGCCACAGCGTTAAGGAAGCTGTTCTGGCACAGGTTTTAGGTGCGACCCGGATAATTCTGGGAACCATCTATGAGACTGAATGCAAACCCGGCTTAAAGGGCGCAGGACCTGATCTTGTCCGCGAAGTCACATCATCGGTAGATATTCCGGTTTATGCTATCGGAGGCATAAAGCCCGACAATATAGATGAGGTCATTTCTGCCGGCGCCGCAGGAGGCTGCATGATGTCGGGATTTATGAAATTGTAGTTTTAAACCGGCAGATGCATATTCGTTACTATTCACAGCCACTTTACATACACAGGAGATCATATGAATTACACAACACAGATGGATGCCGCCAGAAAAGGCATCGTAACCCCGCAGATCGAAGCGGTGGCACAGAAAGAGAAGATGGATGTTTCAAAGCTTATGCAGCTTGTAGCCGAAGGCAAGGTAGCGATACCCGCCAATAAAAAGCATGCATCTTTGAATCCCGAGGGAGTAGGTTCCATGCTCAGGACCAAGATCAATGTAAATCTTGGCGTATCAAGGGACTGCAAAGATTATGACATAGAGATGCAGAAGGTTATGAGCGCGGTTAACATGGGTGCCGAAGCCATCATGGATCTCTCAAGCCACGGTGATACACAGCCCTTCAGAAGAAAGCTTACCGGTGAGTGTCCTGCCATGATAGGCACCGTGCCGGTTTATGACAGTGTCATACATTATCAGAGAGATCTTTCAACACTTACTGCAAAGGATTTCATAGATGTGGTGAGACTTCATGCCGAGGACGGTGTGGATTTCGTGACTCTGCACTGCGGTATCACACGTAAGACCATAGAGCAGATCAAAAAACATAAGAGAAAGATGAATATCGTGAGCCGCGGAGGTTCACTGGTATTTGCCTGGATGAGCATGACAGGGGAGGAAAACCCCTTCTATGAATACTATGACGAAATACTGGATATCTGTGAAGAATATGATGTTACCATTTCTCTTGGTGATGCATGCAGACCGGGATGTCTTGCGGATGCCACCGATGTCTGCCAGATAGAAGAGCTGGTAAGATTAGGGGAGCTTACCAAGAGAGCCTGGGATCACAATGTTCAGGTTATGGTGGAAGGTCCGGGACATGTTCCCATGGATCAGATCGCTGCCAATATGAAGGTTCAGCAGACCATCTGCATGGGTGCTCCTTTCTATGTTTTGGGACCATTGGTGACTGATATAGCACCGGGATATGATCACATCACTTCAGCCATAGGCGGTGCCATCGCAGCCATGAACGGCGCTGCCTTCCTGTGCTATGTGACGCCGGCAGAGCATCTTGCATTACCAAATGTGGATGATGTAAAACAGGGTATCATAGCTTCAAAGATCGCTGCTCATGCGGCAGATATTGCAAAAGGTATTCCGGGTGCAAGGGATATCGATGATAAAATGGCAGATGCCAGAAGAGTTCTGGATTGGGATGCACAGTTCGCCTGTGCCATGGATCCGGAGACCGCAAAGAGAATTCGTGACGACAGGCTTCCTGAGGACGATCACTCCGATACCTGCAGCATGTGTGGTAAATTCTGCGCTGTCCGCAGCATGAACAAAGCACTGGCAGGGGAATACATTGACATTCTGTAAATGTATGTGATTATGCCTGAATACACTAAAAACAGCTGTGAATAGTAACTTTTTCGGTGCGATACCAAAGAACTGTCTTGAAAATAATAGCTATATCTGTATAATATGATGTTAAAAGGGGTACACAAAACAGCAATTGTGCTGTTTTGAAATAATACAAATCCATAAAGGAGGAGAAGGATTATGAATTACACAATTGATGGTGGAAACTTACCGGTACTTAAGATCCAGCTTGATCAGGGCGAGGCCATCGAGTGCGAGGCCGGCGCAATGTCATGGATGGATGACGGCATCGAGATGAAGACAGAGGCAGGTGGACTCGGTAAGATGTTCGGACGTATGCTCACAAAAGAGAGCATGTTCAACAACGCCTACGTTGCCAACAGAGCCGGTGAGATTGCATTTTCTTCCAAGTTCCCGGGCAGCATCCGTGCGGTTGAGATCACACCCGGAAACGGCCTTATAATCCAGAAGGGCGCATATCTTGCAAGCTTCGGCAATATCGAGAGCGAAGTATTTATCCAGCAGAAGATAGGTGGCGGTCTGTTTGGTGGCGAAGGTTTCCTTATGCGAAAATATCACGGAACCGGTACCGTATTTTTGGAGGTTGACGGTTCTGCTCATGAATATGAGGTTGGCGCCGGTGAGTGCAAGATCATCGATACAGGATATGTTGCAGCAATGACTGAGAACTGCACGATGGAGGTTCGTACAGTTAAGGGCGTTATGAATGCATTGTTTGGTGGCGAGGGATTCTTCAACACAGTTGTGAAGGGACCCGGCAAGATCATACTTCAGAGTATGCCTATTGCTTCTACAGCTATGCAGCTGTATGAGTACATGCCGCATCCGTCAGCAAAATAATCTCATAAGTAATTTTTCATAGTAAGCGGAATTTGATATTTCGCTTACTATGGTTTTGAGTGACAACATTTACTATACACGGTCAACATCATATATTTGAAGTGTCTGTGAATAGTATATTTCAACAAGAAAAGTTATGGTTCGATCCGGTATTGCCGGACAAAGCTTACGTATTATTAATGAAACTATCGCAATGATGTAAATTCGAAAGATTTTTGCAAAACTTTTAAATGGAATTATTGAAATAATTCGATTTTTTTGATGTTTTTTATTTGACAAGGGAGAAAATCGGATGAAAAAAAATATAATATTCGTAGGTGCTTCTGCGCTTGTGATTATTGTTTTTTGTGTATTATGGATTTTATTAAGCATTAAAGGGACTTCGAAAGAGGATGAAAAAGAAAACAGTATTTTTTTGACTGATGTTGAAATTTTTATTTTCGACAATAGTATTTCAGCGAGTGGTATGCGATTGAAAATATCTAATAAAAGCAATAGATTTTTTTATTTAGCAGATGATGTGTTCTTGATTCAAGAATATAAAAAAAATAGGTGGATTGATCTGGTTGATGAAAAATCAGAAAAAACATCTAAGTGCGATGAAATAGAATTAAGACCGGATGGCGATTATGATTATTATCTCAAATGGGAATGGTTATATGGCAAATTAAAAAAGGGAAAATATAAAATATTGTTTCCGATTGATGATGGTACGGATACTTATTGGATTACAAAAGATTTTGTTGTTTTGAAGGAAAAAGAATGAAAAGATATTTTTTATATTAGATATACAGTCATATAAAATATCTATGAATAAATACAGTTGAACAAAAAACATATTTGCGAGGTTAAGAAATATGATCTACACAGAAGCAGAACAAAAACTTAAAAAATTCGGACAGGAGCATGTCCTGAAATATTTTGATGAGCTTTCTGATACAGAGAAGGAAGCTTTATTACAACAGATTGACGATACGGATTTTTCTGTATGCGAGAATGCAAAAGATCTTAAGGCGGGTTCTGAGAGAGGCGAGTTTGCACCGTTACCTGCCATGGAGATCGCAGAGATCGATAAAAAACGTGATGAATTTGAAAAAATCGGTGTTGAAGCTATCAAGAGCGGAAAAGTCGCTGCAGTGCTTTTGGCGGGCGGCATGGGAACGCGTCTTGGCAGCGATGCGCCAAAGGGAACATATAATATCGGTATCACCAAGACTGTTTATATTTTCGAGAGATTGATCCACAATCTCTTTGATGTTGTGAAAAAGGCAGATTATTATCCATATCTGTTTGTCATGACCAGCGAAAAAAATCATGAGGCTACCGTGTCTTTCCTCACGGAGCATGAGTTTTTCGGTTACAAGAGTGACCGCGTGATCTTTTTCAAACAGGACATGGCACCGGCTTCGGATTATGACGGAAAGGTCTTTATGGAGAGCAAGAGCCGTATAGCGACTTCTCCCAATGGTAACGCAGGCTGGTTCATCTCCATGAAAAAAGCAGGTCTTCTGCCGCTTTTGGATAAAGAGGGCATAGAGTGGCTCAATATTTTCGCGGTGGATAATGTGCTGCAGAGGATCTGCGATCCCTGCTTTGTGGGAGCTACCATAGATGCCGGAGTTGAGGTCGGATCCAAGGTTATAAAAAAGGTTTCGAGAGACGAAGGCGTAGGTGTTATGTGCCTTGAGGACGGTAGGCCTTCAATCGTGGAATATTACGAGCTCTCCGATGAGATGATGGATCTCACCGATGAGAGAGGCGAGAGAGTCTATAATTTCGGAGTAATATTGAATTACCTGTTCAAAAAAGATGCGCTCCTTCGCATCATGGACGGTAAACTGCCGCTGCATGTGGTGGAGAAGAAGATACCTCATATCAATGAGAAGGGTGAATTCATAAAGCCCGATAAACCCTGCGGATGCAAGTATGAGCAGCTGGTTCTGGATCTTATACATGAGCTGGATTCCTGCCTGCCCTATGAGGTTGTCAGGGAAAAGGAATTCGCTCCTATCAAAAATCCCACAGGTGTCGATTCGGTGGAGAGCGCCAGAGAGCTATTAAAGCTCAACGGAGTTGAGCTGTAGGATCGGACATGATCTGAACAAAACAGTGACATCAGACTGAGTGTTTACACCCGGGTCAATATAGATGTTTTTTGTACCGGCAGGTGTTTCCTGCCGGTTTTTTTAGATTTTTTTATTTTTTTGTAACCCCGTCTATGTTTTTTCCGTTTTTTAGGATAAGAGGGACAAAAAGGAGGATGCTATGGAAGACAGAGAGCTTATAGATCTGTATTTTGCCAGAAAGGAATCGGCTCTGAATGAGACCGCAACAAAATACGGGAAATGTCTTAGTTACATAGCGACGCATCTTGTAAATCATGAAGATGCAGAGGAATGTGTAAATGATACATACATGAGTGCCTGGAACAGCATTCCGCCC
>JAFYAD010000138.1 GCA_017540915.1 Lachnospiraceae bacterium | reverse complement strand
TAAATCATTCTACATCATAAAAAATCCAAGGAGATTTAATAAGATGAAAGAAAATCTGAAAAAAGTATTAGCAGCAATCCTAGGTCTAGCATTTATTGGATACCTTCTGGGAACCGGAATTTACGATCTGGTCAATACAAAAGACAGACATACCATTAATATTGATGAATGTGCGGAAATACTGACGATCGAACACTCTATCAACGGGCTGATCCCCACCGGCAAGGATCATTACTATGTCGGAGTGGACTATGACACAGGTGCGGCCTATATATTGCAGGCTTCAAGCAGCTGGTACAAAAAGAACTTCAATGCGGATATGACCTCAATCGCTTCCGGCGGAGTAAATGTGACCGCTCTGTCAAAGTGGGTCAATGATTTTGACGTCAGAAATGAACTTGTATCAAGAGCGAGCAGTCTCTCAGAATCCGGGTTACAATTCCCCCTGGGAACAGAGAACAGGCTGGACATCAATTATCAGCTGAAAGCGTTCAGCAAGCTGGCGATCCTCATACTTGGCGTCATTCTCGCCGTCATTGTGATATGGGTATCCAAAAGCGGCAGGCAGGCTAACAAAGCCGTAGGCGTTGTTGTACTCGTAATAGCGGTTCTGCTGTTGGTATTGATACTGCAGGTGATAAGGTAGTATTTCCCATATGTTCACCATAATGTCTGATTGAGCAGGAAAGATGTGATCGCACCCTGCTCGCCGCGAGACTTGTGCATAAAATCCCCCCGGAGATCATCCTCCGGGGGGATTTTATCATCTGTTCACAGCCTTCTCATTTTAGATCCTGCATTACAGATTGTGAAAAGAAAAAAATTTAATACTCTCTCAATATAGCCACCACATCATCATAAGTGGATTTTGTCCAGTGAATACCGTCGTAACCAGCCCTGCTGTCCATGAGATATCCGTTTGAATCCTTTAATATTGATGTGAAATCAAAGTAACTGACACCGCACTCCTTCGCCATCTCCTCAAGAGCTTTATTAAACTTGTTGACGTTTGAGTTCTTGATCTTTGCAGTGGATGCGGTAGGTGCAAGGGAAAGACATACGATATCCGCATCCGGACTGGCCGCCTTAAGATCCTCCACTATGAGCTTATAGTATTTGATGATACCTGGTATTGCATCCTCAGACCAGAGCGAGTTTATTCCCAGCATGATGAATACTCTGGCGGTTCCCACTTTCTTGAGACTGTCCATCAGTTCACTCTCATAGAAAGACTTGGTTCCAACGCCCACCTTTGCGATCACCTTTTCATTCGTGGATGATGACGTCACAAAACCGTAGTCCATGATCCCATGTATTATGGAATCACCCACATAAACCGTCTTATTGTATACCGTCTTGGTAGTGGTCTCCACAATATTGCTGTTCAAAGACCAGACTGTTCGTCCGTCCTTATTGATGCATTTTCCCAAAACCTTGTAATAATAGGTTGTATTGGAATCCACCTTAGTATCCGTAAAAGTTTTCTCTGTGGTATATCCAACCTTATAAAACTCACCGTCAGGCTTTGTGGATCTGTATATATTGCTGACCTGTGCGTTTTTGGACCGTGTAAACTTTAATGTGACATGACTGGCCGAGACATCCGTCACACTCACCTTCGGCGGATTCATGTATATGTTCACATGACATATCTTTGAATACCTGCTTTGAGATAGGATATCTCCGGTTTTCTTATCAACCCTCACCGCGCATACTACATAGTAATATGTCACGGCACGTTTTACATCTGTATCTGTAAACTTCTTTTTGTCAGTTACACCTATGCACTTGTATCTGCCATCCTTTGTGCGACACCTGTATACCATGTAACTGTTGGCTTTCTCCACCTTATCCCAGGTCAGGAGCACTGTGAAATCATCTTTTGCAATGGCACTCACGACAGGTCTTGAAAGCTTGATCTGAGGCTTAGATGCAGCCTCATCACCGCTTACTGTATTACTGCTGACTGTATTATCGCTGACGGTATTACCGCTGACAGCATTATCACTGACTGCATCACCACTGACATCATTACCGCTGACGGCATTATCACTGACCGTATCCATCGTGTTACCGGTCACCACGACCTCATTGCCGGAAACCTTGTTTTTCCCTGTCTTCGCCTGTGCAAAACGTCCGTCCGTCAAAACGGCATAGGATGCCACTATTATCAGCATCATTATCGCCGGTAAAAACCATATTAGTATTCTTTTATCTTTCATGGATTTATTGTCCAAATATTATTCAAAAGTTATGTAACAACAAATCGGGAAAGTCCGTTAAAAGACTTTCCCGCGCTTTACTGAATCAATCCCGGATGGATCATTTATTTTCTCTTGTCTGCCGGAACATCCTTCATAGAGAAGCCGATGCGACCCATCTTGTCTTTTCCTGTGCAGATAACTGTCACAACATCTCCCAATGTAAGCTCGTCCTCAACATGCTCTATTCTGCGATCGCAGATCTTTGAGATGTGTACCATGCCCTCTTTGCCCGGGGCAAACTCGATGAATGCGCCGAACTCTTTGATAGAGATAACCTTACCTGTGAATATCTGTCCCTGTTCGAAGTCTGTTGTGATGATCTTAACCATCTCAAGAGCTTCATCCATCTTCTCTCTCTCTGTACCGCAGATAGAAACGTTTCCGTCATCAGTGATGTCGATCTTAACGCCTGTGCGCTCGATGATCTCATTGATGGTCTTTCCGCGCTGACCGACAACATCGCCGATCTTCTGGGGATCGATGGTGAGCTGGATGATCTTCGGAGCATAAGCGCCTACTGTCTCACGCGGCTTATCTATAGCCTTGCTCATAACCTCGTCCATTATGTAGAGACGGGCTTCGCGTGTACGTCTTATAGCCTCTTCTACGATAGGTCTTGTAAGTCCGTGGATCTTGATATCCATCTGGATAGCCGTGATACCCTCGTGTGTACCTGTAACCTTGAAGTCCATATCTCCGAAGAAATCCTCAAGTCCCTGGATATCTGTCAATACGATGAAATCATCATCAGTATCGCCTGTCACAAGACCGCAGGAAATACCGGCTACCATACTCTTTATCGGAACACCCGCAGCCATAAGTGACATGCAGGATGCACATGTAGATGCCATTGAAGTTGAACCGTTTGACTCGAAGGTCTCTGATACGGCTCTGATGGCATATGGGAACTCTTCAGTAGTGGGCAGTACAGGCATAAGAGCCTTCTCAGCCAGAGCCCCGTGACCTATCTCACGACGTCCCGGACCGCGGCTTACCTTTGTCTCGCCTACCGAATATGACGGGAAGTTGTAATGATGCATATATCTCTTTGTAGTAACAAATGCATCAAGACCGTCGATCTTCTGTACCTCAGACAGCGGAGCCAATGTCACAACATCACAGATCTGTGTCTGTCCTCTGGTGAACATAGCCGAACCGTGTACTCTCGGTATGAGATCAACTTCAGCTGCAAGAGGACGGATCTCATTGATAGCACGACCGTCAGGTCTCTTGTGATCCTTTAAGATCATCTTGCGGACTGTCTTCTTCTGGTACTGGTATATAGCCTCACCAAGGAGTGCAAGATACTCCTCATTATCGGCAAATGCCTCCTCAAGCTTAGCTGTAACCTTGCGGATATTCTCCTCGCGTACCTGCTTTACATCTGTAAATACTGCCTCTTCCATCTCTGCCGGAGGAACGATCTTTTTAATCTCCTCAAACAGTGCCTCGGGAATAGCGCAGCTTGTATATTCATGCTTTGGCTTACCAACCTCTGCAGCGATCTGCTTAAAGAAGCTGATAATGGTCTGATTGATGTCATGGCACTTGTAAATAGCCTCTAACATCTTATCCTCGGGAACGATATTGGCACCTGCCTCTATCATGATGACCTTCTCTGATGTAGAAGCTACGGTAAGCTGAAGATCACCGTTATCCCACTGCTCCTGTGAGGGGTTCACTATGAACTCACCCTTCACCAGACCCATCTGAGTCATGGCACATGGTCCGTCAAACGGAATGTCTGATATAGTGGTGGCAAGAGCTGCACCCAGCATTGCTACGACCTCAGGTCTGCATTCCGGATCAACGCTCATTACCATGTTATTCAATGTAACGTCATTTCTGTAATCCTTCGGGAAAAGAGGACGCATGGGGCGGTCGATAACACGGCTTGTGAGGATCGCATTCTCACTGGCCTTACCCTCGCGCTTGTTGAAGCCTCCCGGGATCTTACCTACAGAGTACATCTTCTCCTCATACTCAACTGAGAGCGGGAAGAAATCTATACCGTCTCTGGGCTTTTCGGAAGCTGTCGCTGTGGACAGAACTGTTGTGTCACCGTATCTTAAGAGCGCTGCGCCGTTAGCCTGCGCACATACACGCCCTATATCGATAGACAGTGTTCTGCCGCCTATCTCGATAGAATAATTTTTAAACATTTTCTTTCCTCCGTGCAAAAACGAAATATAGAGCGGTATCAAATACCGCTCTGATGAACCAAAGATTATTTACGAAGGCCGAGTTTTGCGATAAGCCCACGATATCTCTCGATATCCTTTGACTTGAGATATGCAAGGAGTCTGCGGCGGCTACCTACCATCTTCAGAAGACCTCTTCTGGAGTGGTTGTCCTTCGGATGCTCCTTTAAGTGAGCGTTAAGCTCGTTGATACGGACTGTAAGGAGAGCTACCTGAACCTCCGGTGATCCTGTATCTGTCGGTGTTTTGCCGTACTCGGCGATGATCTTTGCCTTTTCTTCTGTTGTTAACATTTTGTTTTCCTCCTGTTTATTATGTTAGATCCTGTGACCTGGATAAGGTTAGGAGTACCTCTGTCTAAGTCACGGACATTAGCAACTTTGCAATATTACCACAGAAAGCCATGGTTTGTAAAGGTTTTTTTTATGTACATTACTGGAAATATCTGCAATATTTGAGAGCAGATCTGTAATTGAGATTCGATATCTTGATACCATCTCTCGCATTTGAAGCATGCACTATCTGGCCATTTCCGATATAGATAGCCACATGACCTATATATCCGTGAGATCCGTAGAATACCAGATCTCCGGGCTGAAGCTGTGACGCATTGATCTTCGTACCCATGGCAGCCTGCGATCTTGATGAATGCGGCAGCTTGATACCGAACTGGGCATAAACCTTCATGGTAAAGCCCGAACAATCCACACCGTTTGTAAGGGATTCTCCACCCCAAACGTATTTATTGCCCACATACTGAAGCGCAAACTGTACCATCTGTACCCTGACGCTGGAATAACCCGAATCCTTGGTAAGCTCCTTTATGGTGCTGGCATGAGGAAGCTGAAGCGACAGCGTCACATAGTCAGATGAAACATAAAATTCATCATCATCCAGATCTATCTTGATCCACTCACCCTGATCCTCCACAACGTGAAGCTCCTCGCCCTCGGGCACCAGTGTCATAACACGACAGTCTGTGTTAGGCTCCTCTCTGACCTTCAAGGTTACCGTAGTGACAGTAGCGATAACAGAAGCATATTTTTTTGCAATTGCATTTGCCGAATCGCCTGTAGCCAGAAACTCTCCGGAAACGTACCCCGTAACCTTGCCGCTCCTGACATAATACCAGTCTCCGTCCTTGTCCAGGATCTCGCAGCCTGCACCCGCCGGCATCTTGCCCACCAGCTTTGAATTGATGTCAGCCTTTTCCCTCATATTCAGGAAATTATCGACATTCGCCACTCCAAGCTTTTTGTATCCGTAGTATTCCGGGATCTCCTGAGGCTGTTTTCCCGTATCTTCCTCTGTGGAATTTCCGCTGACCGCATTGGCGCTCACGCTGTCTCCGCTCACCGTATTGCCGCTCACAGCGCTGAACATAGGTCTCTCAGGCGCATAGGTCACGTGGTATTCAACCTTCGGCAGACCATCGCTGATGCCTGCCAGCAATATATCCATATCGTCATCCGACGGAAGGAACACTATATCCGACTTTGCAAGATACATTGCGATCTGAGCCGTAGCTCCCGCAAGGCTTGTATCCGTCAGGGTTCCAACCCCCGTATCTGCCTTAAGACTATATGTATTTATTCCCGAAAAAACCGACGCCACAGTCATAACCAGTGCCGTCGCTTTTTTTATATATTTTCTGATATCCGTCATGATACCTCCGAAAGTAAAGTTATCCTTTTGAATTTTGTATCTTTTATGATATCAAAAGCACTATTTTATGTCAAATTTTTCTGATACGTTTGTAATATTTTGTAACATTTTGACACTAAAACCGTCAAAACAAAGGAATTTCTGTATAATTTATCGCTTGATGCTCTTTATATCCTCTGCTATCTGCTGTTTTAAGGCATCAACACTGTCAAATTTCCGTTCCGGTCTAATGAAGCTGTGCAGACAAACACGCACCTCTCTGCCGTAGATATCTTCCGAGAAATCGAAAAGATTTATCTCTATGCAGACCGGATTTACACCGTCTTTTGACCTGATAGTAGGTTTTCTGCCGAGATCTGCAATGCCATCAGCATATATCAGACCGTCTTTTGTAGCAAGAGACGCCTTATATACTCCGAAGGGCGGCATGAGTTTTGACGGATCCACCGGAACATTAGCCGTGGGAAAGCCTATGGTCCTGCCGATCCTGTTGCCTGTGACCACAGTTCCGTCGCAAAAATACGGCATTCCGAGAAGTTCATTTACTTTTTCCATATGTCCGCCCGCAATCTCTGCCCTGATGTACGAGCTTGATATCTCCCGGTCCTCGTTCAGCAACTTATCTGCAACTTCTACGGCAAAACCTGATGTTTTCCCAAGTTCTTTAAGCGTTTCGCTGTCTCCCGCCCTGTCTCGGCCAAACCTGAAATCTGTTCCCACCACGATCTTTTGTATATTCACATGGCGCATCAGTTCAGATATAAACTCCTGCGGTTCCATATTCAATACGCTTCGGTCGAAGGGGCACTCAAAAAGATAATCCACACCAAGCGACTCAAATCGTTCCCTGCGCTCGGATGCAGTGGTTATTAGTCCGTCAGCCTCTGATATATCAAAAGTAAAAACAAATTTTTTACCTGACAGTCTCCCGATAAGATCCGTATGACCTTTGTGCACGCCGTCGAATTTACCTATGGTCATGCTGACAGGTTCGGTTATATTCAATTCCTGAAATGATCTGAATAGTTTCACGTTAGTATACCGTATATGATAATAGTTGGTATGATATAAACATAACCCCTCAGTCAGCAAAGCTGACAGCTCCCCTGGAAGGGGAGCCTTTAAATTCATAAGAACATTTTCACAGGTTTAAAAAACCGGGTCTGTGAGGAGAACTCATATACCGCCTTAAAGGCTCCGTGGCTATCGTAGACCAGAAAGTTTTCGTGATCATAGGCGGCCGCAGGGGCAGCCTCAAAGTCATCCGCAGTCATGGGATTGCCGTTATATAACAGCCTATCCGAGGAAACGAAGACCTTTCTGTAGTCAAAAAGCTCGTCCACTCCTATGAATAAAGGGCTGGTGTCAAGATGACAGGACTCATCCACATGATCTGAAATAAATTGTTCTATCTCATCCAGAGTTCTCGCTTCATCTAACGTAAACCGTCCGACGCGGGATCTCACCAGGGATTCCATCGCAGCTCCGACCCCCAAGGTCCTTCCTATGTCGTCACAGAGGGTTCTGATGTAGGTTCCCTTTGAACACTCCACGCGAAATTTTACCACAGGAAGACACATGCTCAATATCTCGATAGAATGAATGGTGACCGGTCTCGGTTTCCTCTCGATCTCAACTCCCTGTCTCGCGAGATCGCAGAGTTTCCGGCCACCCACCTTCAGTGCCGAATACATGGGAGGAACCTGCATGATATCACCGACAAAGGATGCGATAACATCCGTGATATCTCTGTCATCTAAGGTCATCACGGCATTCTGAGGACATTCCGAAAGCACATTACCTGTCATATCCAGGGTGTCTGTCGTCACTCCGAGACGCATCTCACAGATGTATTCCTTATCCCTGTCTGTCAGGATATCCGCCACTTTCGTGGCATTACCCACACATACAGGAAGAACTCCCACCGCATCCGGGTCGAGAGTTCCTGTGTGTCCTATCTTTTTAGTTTTTAATATTCCCCGGAGTCTGGCTACAACATCATGGGATGTGTAACCTTTCTCCTTGTAAACAATGATTATACCGTTCAATTAATCACCCAATCTGTTTTCAATAGCTTTCAAAAGTCCCGGTAAAAACTCACCTAACGGCTTATCTATAGTGGCTCCCGCAGCCCTGTCGTGACCGCCGCCGCCGTACAGCTGACATACCTCAGCCACATCCACGGATCCGTCGGATCTGATGGATATCTTGTAGGATCCGTTTTGATTTTGCTGTACGAACACAGATACCGACACTCCCGTTGTGGAACGAAGCTGCGCTGAAATACCTTCCAGGTGTTTGGGAAGCGCAGACAGCCTGTCCATATCCTCTTTTGTGATAACGGAATATATAACTCTGTCGCCGCAGGCCAGAGTTGCCGAATCCATGGCAACTCCCAGCAGCTTCTGCTGTTTTATGTTTTTTTCAAAAAATACATGATTCACTATCCACGGATAATCAATCCCTTTATCCATGAGGAATCCCGCCAGTATCATGGTGGAGCTGTGAGTGCAGGAATACTGGAAAACACCTGTATCCGTCACCATGCCGGTATAGATACACTCGGCAATCTCTTTGGTGATGTTCTCCCTCCCTATCCAGTCTGCCACGAGCTCGCATGTGGAGCTGGAATCCTCATCCGCAAAGGTCACATCTGCACCCATGGTGTTATTCTTGTGATGATCTATACAGATCCTGAAGCCTGCGTTATCGTAAAGCTTTTCGGCTTCCCCAAGTCTTCTCTTATCGCTGCAGTCAAGAGCAATGAACAGGTCAAATTTTTTTTCTTTATCCACAGTGTTCACTATCGCATCAGATCCTGCGAGGAAATCGAAAACATGAGGAATAGGTTCCAGTATAACCTGTACATCAACATTGAAATTGTCTTTTATGTAGAGATATACAGCCAGACAGCTACCGATACAGTCACCATCCGGTCGCACATGACCTGCTATACCTACGCTATGAACATTTTCGTCTATATAATCCTTAAAACTCATACTGCATCACTCCTAAAATGACATCTCAGCAGGCACTACCCTCAGTCGGCTCCCCCTCAGTCGGCTGTGCCGACAGCTCCCCCGGAGGGGGCGCCTTTAACAATTCCCCATTTAGCTTTATACTTTATTCAGCCTTCAACCTACATATCATCTTCATCATCTGTATCCATATCAGCATCAAATGTCTCGTCAAAGGACTCACCTGATCCCGAGTCCTTACCCATGACTGAGTCAATGAGATGAGACATCCTGACACCGTATTCTATTGACTGATCACCGATAAATGTGATGTGAGGAGTATTCCTTAAGTTTACCGTCTCGGCGAGGCAATGTCTTATGTATCCTTCCGCATTCTTTAATCCCTTCAGCGTGTCCGACAGAGCCTTTTC
>JAFYAD010000137.1 GCA_017540915.1 Lachnospiraceae bacterium | reverse complement strand
TTCGCGGCATCTATGGAACAGATGGGATCAACGGATATCCGTTTGTAGTTGTCCAGGACGGAGATACGTGGAGCGCAAGGCATGAAGGCAGTATCCCGGATCCGGAGCCACCGGAAGGGTGAGGAATAGCTCATCTATCTCTTTTTCAAACGATTCGCGGCCCACATTATTTTATATGATTTTAATGTTACCTGACCCTCTTATCCTGAGTTTTCAACCAGATATGGTAATGCGGAATGGCCATTTGATGGAGACATCACAAAAGAATTCCACAAAGGCGACGAGTTGACTTTTCAATTTAAGATTGTTGAAGAATACTCAGAGAACGGAATTGTTTTGGAAAATACCGATTATGCGAAAATAGCAATGAAAAGGCACGTACTTGGCAAAGCCTGCAAGGAAGGGGTTGATATATATGACTATCTGGTCGTCGATTGATCAAAGAAAAGAAAAGTCAGCATGGATAAAATTTGGCGCAGTGCTTATGTCCATTCTGCTTTTTGGCTGTACAAGCAGGACGTCGTATAGTGAACTTCCCGCGTTCAGCTCCTTTGCCGGTGAAATTGTACAATCGTATGAATTCGTGGAGAGCTGTGCGATTCGTTTTTCTAAGGATCGTTTCGAAATCAGCTTCATTGTAGAACCAACCATATGGGAAGATGAAATTCAAAAGAATGTAACGGAAGTTGAGAATATTCTAGAGAAGACAGAAGATTTTCTGGAAAGTGAACCATTCAGGGTGGAAAGTGAAAAATACTTCGAAGACAAAAAAATGTCTGTTTCGTTTGAAGATCTCAAAGCTATGGCTTCTTTTGCGACAAGGGGGAGACAGATCGGTCCAGATGAAGCGGACTTGTATTCTGCAACATCGCTGTTCGTATATTCTAAAGCTAGTATTGTGGAAGAGTGGAAGAAGGTGTATCCCAAATGATGGCAGGAAGTTTAAAAAAGAGAAATTTTATCCGTTGTTTTGGTTTACTACTTTTAATGGTGGCTGGAGCGATGATGCTTTTTGCGGGCTGTAACCCTAAGATTGGGAGTATTAACGCAGACGATGACACAGTACAGAAGTATCTGGATGAGTTGAAAACATATGAATGTGTAAGAGATGTTGCTATCTTTTACTCAAGAGAAGGAGCTTTTTTTAATGTCCGCCTGGAAGACGATGTCATAACTGATGAGGAGGCGGCTGGAATATTGGAGAAAACAGATCAGTTTGTGAATGAAGAGTTTTATGAACAGTTGTCGAAAATCCAGAAAAAGACATTTGCTGGTGAAGACATTTCTCACCGAGTGATGCTTCGCATTGCATGCGATGATTATTCGTATGCCGAAATAAATGGGAAGCATATTTCTTACCACGAAAAGAGACTCTGCTCATATATGAAGGAGTATACTTCATCAAGCTGGAAGTCGCTTTCTGTGAATTAAAGACATCTCATTCACATTAGCACTTGGAATTAAGGAGGAACATGAAATGAAAAAACGAGTCGGACTTGGACTTATCGGAGTTGTGTTAATCTTTTTATGCAGCTGCAATCCGTTAGCGACGATGCATGATAATACTGAGGGGACAGCGGATGAAGCCTATTCTTTGAGTGAAAATGTATCGGAGGGAATTGTGACGGAATCTGAAGGACAAACGGATTTGCAGCAGGAGACGGTAACTGAACTGCAGACATCCCCCTTAGCTCCGACCGGATACCCGGAGGGAGAGGTACAGCGTATCTTTTTGTTTTATCGGGATAAACTCTGGGTGCCTCTGGATGAAGATGGTAGTATTTGTGAAGAAGTGCCTGGCGGATATAGCGAAGCGGCAACTGTTCAGAATGAAGATAATACCATAATCCCGGAAAAAGAACTGAGCGCGGCTCATTTACCTGTTGGTACTCGTATCTATGCAAAAGCAGAGGATCCGGAGCATATCTATGTGGATGAGTCTCCTGCGGATGGCAGCGTTAGGAGATATAAGAAGTATGTAGTATATATAGAGAACAGGAAATATGATTAGTCTGAACAGAGGTGACCTGTGAATAGTAACGAACAGAGCCTGCGCTGCTTAAGCCCATCAGGCTGCATGGCAGGAAAAGGGCGAATTTCTGCCTTATACTACCTATAAAGTCTGGTTTTGGTCGCCCATGATATATATCTATTACTTTGTAGATACAGATGGGAACTCTTTATTCACAGATGCTTATGATCTTTATTATTTTACTGCTCACAACATAACTTATCACTCCTTGTCTTGCATAACCACCAAAGCCCACTTGTATTTGGAGTGGATTTACTTCAATGATGTTCGTTCTGCAAATGGTTATGTTGATTATGTAATAATTGATGGCTGTCTATACTTTCAAACTTTGTGCTTTTTTAGGACAATTTGAATTGGCTCTGCCTGAGAGGGTGCAAAAGAAACAGGAAGCGAAAAAGTTCAGAATATGCGAGAGGCTGCAAGTGTTAAGTAAAGCAAGGCCTACGACGGCGGAGTAGAATTACCGGGCAGCTATGTAGGAGCAAGGGGAAATAGTAGCACTTATGGCAGTGCGGCGCTCCGTTGTCATTGGTGCTACTCCCCGAAGCTTCTTTAGCTGCCGGAAATCTCTCTGCTGTCGTAGGCTTTTCATATCGTAGTGTTCATGAAACAACCCTGGTAGACACAAAAGATCCACTTGACAATTCGCCCGGGATACACTAAGATATCTTTCGATATCGTTTTGAAAGGCTATGAAGAAGAGGAGTATCTTTTCACACCCCATCACAGAGAGCTTGCTCATCAGGCTGCAAGGCAGGCATGGAAGCGGAAGGAGAAGGTGGCTTCGGAGCCGGATTCCTGAAAGTAAAGTAGGAAATCCCGGGTTTGTCCCCCGTTAACAGGCAAAGAGACGGCATTTAAAAGCCGTGAACAAAGGTGGTACCGCGATCATTCGCCCTTTATCTGCTTATGGCAGGTAAAGGGCTTTTTTATGATATCGCCCGGTCGCGGTGCATAGGGCTTCTTGCGTGCTTGCACGCAAAGAAGACCATATGCATCAGCGACGCTAACAAAAACGAGCAATAAAGCTACGCGAACGAAGAGAGCGGAGCGAGTTGCGAGTTTTTGTAGCACAGCGAGAGCACGAAGTGCGAAGCTGTGCGTAAGGGCGATATCATATGGTGTAGCAACGCAGCCACCTACTTTCAGAAGGGAGACTTTTTTCATGAGCAAGGAACTGGCCAAGACCTACGAGCCGTCCGAAATTGAGGATCGGCTGTACGCGAAGTGGATGGAAAAGAACTATTTCCATGCCGAAATCGACAAATCCAAGAAACCGTTTACCATCGTGATGCCCCCGCCCAACATTACCGGACAGCTGCACATGGGGCACGCGCTTGACAATACCATGCAGGATATTCTGATTCGCTATAAGAGAATGCAGGGGTATTCTGCCCTTTGGCAGCCCGGCACGGACC
>JAFYAD010000136.1 GCA_017540915.1 Lachnospiraceae bacterium | reverse complement strand
GTCTGCTGCTTCAGGCTGACGGTCAGCCTGTCTGCATATGGGATATCGAGGTCGGTGACTACCGCAATCTTGTGTCGGTAGATTCAGAGATCTTATACACTCTGACCGACAGTGAACACGGGCACTTCGTATGTATTTGCCGCGGCGGTGCCTATGTTTTCACAGATACTGATTATACCTTGATAGCCTTTGTGCCCGATACTTATGCATATTTCGGACAGGATGAGTCCTTTATACAGTGCAACGGTCTGAATGTATACCGCTCTCACTACATGGACTGCAATGCGCTGCTGGCGGAAGCCGGGGATCAGCTTCACGGCAAAGCTCTAACCGAAAAGGAAAAACGCGAATACAACATAGAATAAATCTCAGACAGACTAAAGGCGGGGATCGATCCCCCGCCTTTTTATTGTGTTTTCACGGTAAGCCTGAATATCGATTCCGCAAAAAATCTTCTGATCACATCCAATATGGTGTCTTTCTGGGAAGACTTTAAGAGATATCCGTCAGGTCTGTATTCCAAAATATTAAACACATGCTCCCTGTCATTTTTGCAGGTGAGAAATATCGTTGGTATAGCAGAATCCGGAAATGTGGTGCGTATTCTCCCGACAAGCTCACACCCATCCATGCCGGGCATCTCGTAATCCAGCAGCAGCAGATCCGGTTTTACGGTCAGCAGTCCCTTCAGCGCGGCTTCACCACTGTCAAAGCATGATACATTGTATTCACCGCTGAGCCAGTGCTCTATGATGTGGAGATAGCCGATATCGTCATCCACGACAAATATCGTCTTCCTGCGGCGATATTCCTCATTCAGGCAGATAAAATATTCCATATCCCTTATGAGCACATCCGGATCAACCGGTCTGTGATAGATGCGCGACACGCGGTGAGATCCGCTCACACTCATGGCGATCTCAAGATCGTTATTATCTCCGATAAGACAAAGCTCCTTATTATCATCCTGACATATCTCGCCGAGAAGGTTCATGGTGATACCAATGTGTGAATCATCGCCTGTCTCAGGGTAATAAAGGATCATATCCGCATCCTTTCTGTGGACTATGATACGATCGGGCTCATCCGGTATATCGATCACCCCGAACCCGGCTGCTGTCAGGCTCTGCTTTATTCCCTTTTTGATGATGCCGATACCGTTTGAGATAAACAGGATGTTCCTGTTCACACGGGGTGTGGATGCCTGCGGCAGGCTTTCGCCCGTTTCAGCTGTTGTTTTCCTGTAACCGCTGCCCTCATCAAAAGCAGCCAGTATAGAGGAAAACTCTCTGTATGACTCTAAAAAGCCGGGAGCTTCAAGGCGCAAAAGCTCCGCGTTTTCCTCCATTGACGCCTCCTCCAGCACCGAAGCCGCATCCGCCAGTTTCCTGGCACCGACAAGCCCTGCCATACTCTTAAGGGAATGCAGCGCCCGTGAGCAGCCGTTCCAGTCCTCTTTTTTAAGGAGCTCCTCTATTTCCTCCGACTTTTCACCCACTGACGAAAAGAAAACATACAGGGCATCCATATAGTCCCCTGCAGTGCCGCAGGTTGTGATACCTGCCACAAGGTCGATCCTCGGCACGAGCTTAAGCCACAGCGGAAGCTTCTCTATCTCATCTCTCGTGTCATCCTCCTCATGCTCCTGCCCGGATGCTTTCCGAAGGGACGTCTCATCCGGGTCTTTATCCTCAGCTCCGTCATCCCGGACAGTATGCGGAAGATACGTCATGATAACCTCCATGAGCGCCTTGGGTTCTACCGGTTTTAACAGCACATCCGTAAAACCGGCAGCCTTGTAAAGATTAATGTTTTCCTTTCCTTCACTTGAGGT
This sequence comes from Lachnospiraceae bacterium, assembly GCA_017540915.1. The sequence continues at coordinate 718 of JAFYAD010000136.1, read as the reverse complement.
ATGACAGATGATCGGAACATCCCTGCCCTTGTCCGCAAATATTTTTTTTAACAGGACCAGGGTATCAACGCCGTCCATCCCCGGCATCCTGTGATCGAGCAGGATCAGGTCGTAATCCTTTTTTTCGCACAATTCCACACACTCCGTCCCATTGTCCGCCTGATCCGAGGCAACTCCGTTAGTTGCCAGAAGTGATGCCAGTACCATCCTGTTGATCGCCATATCGTCTACTATGAGCACGCGTGATGTTTTGCTGTCTGTCATATCGTACCTTTCTGTGAATGATCGACTTGGTCTTATCGGAAAGTTCATAATACCTCCCCCGGAGGGGAACCTGTTTTTTTATTATACCATTTTTCAATGCTTATTGTATAAATTTTTATTGAATTTATCTGCCAAAATGACTGTGAATTGCACCCCTTAAACCTGTATTTTTATGCGGTTTGTCAATATGATAAAGCCGTGCGCTATGATATGATACTAATTTAGTGACTTATAATCTCATCGGAGGTATGTATGAAGATCAAGAGAGAAGATATCAGAAATGTAGCGATCATCGCCCATGTAGACCACGGCAAGACAACTCTGGTGGACGAGCTGTTAAAGCAGAGCGGTGTCTTCAGGGAAAATGAAGAGGTCAGTGAGAGAGTCATGGACTCCGGCGATATCGAGAAAGAGCGCGGTATCACTATATTGGCTAAAAACACAGCCATCATGT
>JAFYAD010000135.1 GCA_017540915.1 Lachnospiraceae bacterium | reverse complement strand
GGTAACGATATCAATAATCAGCTATGGAATCAGAACCCTTGTCTGCCTTTGCAGACTTTTTGGCCTTGGCCGGAGTATCGGATGAAACCTGGGAATCTGACTGCTGCGCGTCGGCCGGATCCGTTTTGCCTATCCCGTGATGAGCCCTCACGAGTGCCTCGATCTCGGCGCATACATCCGGATGTTCCTCAAGATAAGTCTTTGCGTTCTCCCTGCCCTGACCGATCTTCTCGCCTTTGTAGGCGTACCAGGCGCCTGATTTATTGACGATGTCAGCCTCTGCTGCAAGGTCCAGGATGTCGGAAACTCTGGATATTCCTTTGCCGAACATTATATCAAACTCAGCTTCCTTGAAGGGAGGAGCGACCTTATTTTTCACTACGCGGACTCTGGTGTGATTGCCCACTACCTCTCCCGACTGCTTCAGCGATTCAACTCTCCTGACATCAAGTCTGACTGAAGAATAGAACTTCAGAGCACGTCCGCCGGTGGTAGTCTCCGGGTTGCCGAACATGACGCCTACCTTCTCTCTGAGCTGATTGATAAATATGACAATGCAATTGGATCTGGAAATAGCAGCCGTAAGCTTACGCAAAGCCTGAGACATAAGCCTTGCCTGAAGACCTACATGGGAATCGCCCATATCGCCCTCGATCTCAGCCTTCGGAACTAGTGCTGCCACCGAATCCACAATGACTATATCCACGGCACCGGATCTCACCATGGTCTCGGTGATCTCGAGTGCCTGCTCGCCGTTATCCGGCTGTGAAATATAAAGATTATCTATGTCAACGCCTATATTCCTGGCATATACCGGATCAAGCGCGTGCTCGGCATCGATGAAGCCTGCAATACCGCCTCTCTTCTGAACCTCCGCAACACAATGAAGTGCCACCGTCGTCTTACCTGATGACTCAGGTCCGTATATCTCGATAATACGTCCCTTGGGTAAACCTCCGAGTCCCAATGCGATATCAAGGCTTAATGAACCTGTAGGAACTGTCTCAACACTCATGGCTGCAGCAGGATCACCCAGCTTCATGACCGAACCCTTACCGTACTGCTTTTCAATCTGTGAGATCGCCACCTCCAACGCTTTGATCTTGTTCTCATCTGCCATATTAAAATTCCCTCCGTTTTCTCCCGAACTTGTGTTCGTTTACTCTGATACAATATTACTTTTGATATATTATGTCAACTGTTTTTTGGAAAAAATTCGAAATTTTTTTCGATTTTTGAAGAAGCGCGCCAACTTCGCCGTCTTTCAAAAATCCAACATTATGCGATTGACCGAAAAAGGCGTTCCGATCACACGGAACGCCTTTAATATAGTGTATCTGTATTCAATTGTCAATAGGTTTTTGATCACTTCTGCTCTGCTGTCTTCAGGAGATCCAGGATCTTTGCCTCTGGTACTGCACCGACGGATTTTTCAACGAACACGCCTTTATTCATGGTGACAAGAGTCGGAATGTTCATAACGCCGTATTTAAGCGCAAGATCAGAAGCTTCATCAACATTCACCTTGCAGAATGTATATTCCGGATGCTCCTCGGCCAGCTTGTCCACCAGGGGGCTCACCATCTTACATGGTCCGCACCAGTCAGCGTAAAAATCGATCAGCACCGGTTTGTCATTTTTCATAACAACATCATCAAAATTCTCAGTTGTAAGCATTGTAACACTCATAGTAAACCTCCTTTTGTGAGAACCAAACAGCGAGAAAATCTTTGATTTTCGTGCATGGTTCTGAATAGTTACCTTTATGTTAGATATATGGACAGAAAACATTGTATCAATTTCTTGAAAATTCCGCAAGTACCAATCCTTTGTTGCGATCCAGCGTCATGCCGACGCTCCATGCATTGATGAACAGAAGCAGGGGATTTCCTTTCATATCTATGACTTTCTTCATATCGGATGTGCCTGAAAGTCTGTCCATATCCACCTCGTCCTTATTTTCAACCCATCTGATGTGTTCATAAGGCAGGTTTTCAAGCCTTATCTCCACATTGTATTCATTCTCGAGTCTGAACTTCAGAACATCAAACTGCAAAACGCCCACAACGCCCACTATGATCTCTTCCATTCCGCCCTTGTATTCCTGAAAGATCTGGATGGCACCCTCCTGGGCTATCTGCTCAACTCCTTTTACAAACTGCTTTCTCTTCATGGAATCCACTAACCTTACCCTTGCGAAATGTTCCGGCGCAAATGTGGGGATTCCCTCAAAAGCAAACCTTTCTTTTGCGGTAGTAAGGGTATCTCCTATGGAATAAATACCGGGATCGAAAAGACCTATGATATCACCGGCATAAGCTTCCTCCACGATCTTTCTCTCATCCGCCATCATGGTCTGTGGCTGCGAGAGCTTGACGGGACGACCGCCCTGAACATGGAAAACTTCCATGCCTGCCTTGAATTTTCCGGATACAATACGCATGAACGCGATCCTGTCCCTGTGATTTTTGTTCATGTTGGCCTGTATCTTGAATACAAAGCCCGAGAAGTCCTCGCTGAAAGGATCTATCTCTCCCTTGTCCGAGGTTCTGGGAAGCGGCGAATAAGTCATCTTCAGGAAATGCTGTAAGAAAGTCTCAACACCGAAGTTGGTGAGAGCCGAACCAAAAAACACAGGCGACAGCTCTCCCGCAGTGACCTTTTTCTGATCGAATTCGGCACCGGCTCCGTCTAAGAGCTCTATCTCCTCATTGAGCTTGTCGAAAGCCTCCTGACCTATAACCTCCAAAAGCCCGGGGGATCCCGCATCAAGCTCCACAATACTGCCTTCTGTAGTACCTTTCATGGTATCATAGAACAGCATGACCTTTTTGGTGTTGCGGTCGTATACTCCCTTGAATCCCTTGCCTGAACCTATGGGCCAGTTTATGGGGCAGGTTGCTATTCCGAGCTCAGACTCAATATCGTCCAACAGCTCGAAGGTATCATTGGCATCCCTGTCCATCTTATTGATAAAGGTAAAAATAGGGATATGTCTCATAACACAGACCTTGAAAAGTTTTCTGGTCTGAGCCTCAACACCCTTGGACGCATCTATTACCATGACCGCCGAATCGGCTGCCATCAGTGTTCTGTATGTATCCTCCGAGAAATCCTGATGCCCCGGAGTATCCAGTATATTGATACAGTAGTCATCATAATGAAACTGCAGTACAGAGGAAGTAACCGAGATACCTCTCTGCTTTTCTATCTCCATCCAGTCGCTGACTGCATGTTTGGCAGTGGCTTTACCCTTTACTGAACCCGCCGTATTGATGGCTCCGCCGTACAACAGGAATTTCTCCGTCAGCGTAGTCTTTCCTGCGTCAGGATGGCTTATTATGGCGAAAGTGCGCCTTGATTCAATCTCTTTTGTAATGTCTGACATTATTACTCTCCAAATATTACCCCGTAAAATACTAACTTTACAGACCATCTCGCGTAAGCACGATGAACTGTATCCTGTCTGTTGTCACTCAAAAAAGAAGCCACCAATACATGGTGGCTTCCAAACTGACTTTAGTTATACTTGCGTTTTCTGGCAGCTTCAGACTTTTTCTTACGCTTAACGCTGGGCTTCTCGTAGTGCTCTCTCTTGCGGATCTCCTGCTGGATACCTGCCTTCGCACAGTTTCTCTTGAATCTGCGGAGTGCACTGTCCAAAGTCTCATTCTCTTTAACTATAACGCTGGACATTTCTCACCTTACCTCCCCTCCAGTTGTGTTTTGTGCCCACCCAACTGTCAGGCTTTCTCACGCAACTGCTGTCCGCAGTCACTCGCACGTCAGAAATTATACATTTCATCTGTCGCCAAGTCAAGCATAAATTTTAAATAGTTACCAAATAGTTATTTCACTTTTTGAGCTTCTATCAAAACATGCTATTGTTATCAACACATCGGAGAATTTCCTTCTTTGAACAGCTTCATCATTTCGTTGGTAAGGCTTAAGCTGTCCGGCTGTAACTCAATCTCCTCACGCCTTAAAAACTGTGCTGACTTCAGCTCATTTTCATCCATCCTGATCTCATCATCTCCATCTGCCTCACAGTAGAATCCAACTAAAAGATCCTGCGCCACACCCCAGGGCTGTGACTTGTAGTATCGGATATTTTTGACACGGATGCCCGTCTCTTCCATGACCTCCCGCCTGACGGTCTGCTCCAGCGTCTCTCCTATCTCCACAAACCCCGCCACCAGGGCATTATGGGCAAAACCTCTCCGATACCTTGTGACCAGTATGGTATCTCCTTTTATAACTCCCACTATAACTGCTGGATTTATACGAGGATAGACCACATTTCCACATTCACATTTTAAGGCTCTCTCATCGTTTTTCAAAGCAAGCTTTCCACCGCAACGGCCGCAGAATCTCTCGTTCATATACCATCTCCAAAGATGATAGGCCGTGAATGCTATCATATTGTCAACATTTCCGCAGCTTCCCCGTAATTCTCTCAGACCATGGTACGAAAAACCCGCAAGCTCTGCTTCCTCCTGCAATAACATGAGAAAATATCTTTCCTCATCAACGGAGAAAAGATGGACTGTCTCTGTTTCTATGACAACATCCCTGCAAACCGGAAACACCAGCCTGTCACCATCTGCTCTTGTGAGTACATGTCCCTCCTTATTAAACAACAGAACATGATCATCATCAGAGATCCCTATGTTCATGAAACTTATATCAAATTTAACCGAACCCAGATCCTGTATCATTTTTTCCCCTTTAACAAACCTTTGTTTTTCCGCACTTTTGGTTTTCTGCTCTGTCTGAATGAATCGATCTCCTGCGCTATTGTAGTGTAGTCTCTCTCGAAAAGCTCATCATACGCCTGTGGCCAGAGTTTTTCCCCGGGCACTTTTTCCAGAAGCTTTTCCTGCACAAACTGCTTGCTCTTTTCCCTGTATTTGGGAAGCTTGAATTTCTCTAGAAGATGGTTTAATTCGGTCCTCCACAAAAGAGTTATCTTGCTTTTTTCGTTTACTTTCGGATTGTCACCGGCCTCTCTGACAGTGTAAAAATCCACCCTGCCCTTTTCATCGGGTTCCACACTGATTATCCCCCACCAGTCGGGAACATGCTCCCTTACATGGAGGGCATGTGTACTGCCCACCACGATGATATTTCTGTCGTAGTATTTATTGTAATAGCGCACCTGCTTTTTAAGCTTGGCATAGGTATCCGCATCACTTTTTATCTCAATGCCGTAAAGAGCGCCGGGGGTTATCATGACCACATCCGCCCTTGCCCTGCCTGTTATCTTTTCCTCCAGGATCCTGATCTTACCGTATGTTTCCTCAAGGAAATCAAATAAGGGCTCACGTATATC
>JAFYAD010000134.1 GCA_017540915.1 Lachnospiraceae bacterium | reverse complement strand
GGGATCTTTGTAAACTTTAAGAACGTTCAGCGCACCAGCCGCAAGAAGGTTCCCTTCGGTATCTGTCAGGTGGGCAAGAGCTTCCGTAATGAGATCACACCCGGTAACTTCACCTTCAGGACCCGTGAGTTCGAGCAGATGGAGCTTGAGTTCTTCTGCAAACCGGGCACTGACCTTGAATGGTTTGATTATTGGAGAAGCTACTGCAGAGACTGGCTTCTGTCTCTCGGCATGAAGGAAGAGGAACTCCGTCTCCGTGACCATGATCCGGCAGAGCTTGCTTTCTACTCAAAGGCTACTACGGACTTCGAGTTCCTGTTCCCCTTCGGATGGGGCGAGCTTTGGGGTATCGCTGACAGAACAGACTATGACCTTGGTCGTCATCAGGAGACAAGCGGACAGGATCTCACATACTTTGATGATGAGATCAATGAAAAATATATTCCCTATGTTATCGAGCCTTCTCTCGGTGCAGACAGATGCGTTCTCGCATTCCTGTGCGCTGCATATGATGAGGAGAACATCGGTACCGAGGAGAATCCGGACATCCGCACCGTGCTGCACTTCCATCCGGCTCTGGCTCCTGTCAAGATCGGTGTGCTGCCCTTGTCTAAGAAACTCAATGAAGGTGCAGAGAAGATCTATACAAAGCTCTGCAAAAAATACAACTGTGAATTTGACGACAGAGGCAATATCGGTAAGAGATACCGCAGACTTGACGAGATCGGAACTCCGTTCTGCGTAACCTATGATTTTGATTCAGAGACAGACGGATGTGTTACAGTCAGAGACAGAGATACCATGGAACAGGGGCGCGTCGCTATAGATGAGCTCGAGGCTTATTTTGAAAAGAAATTTGAATGGTAAAATATGTTCGGTCTATTAATTGCACTCATAGTGATCACATCAATTACAGGACGGCGGCGCGACCGCAGGAGGAGTGATTTTTTCAAGCTCTCACTGGCGGGTGTGATAGGTATTGGCATATTGGCTACAGTGTTTGCACCATACCTTTTGCCACTTGCGCTCATATTTCTGATAATATATGCCGTTAATAAATCCAACGAGAGCAAGCGTAATTCGGGCTTATCCGAGGAGGAATGGAGCGAACAGGCGAAGACAGCAGGCTATGACAAAAAGAAGACTACTGTCATAGACGAGTTTTTAGATGGGCTTTTCGGTGCATTTGATTATAATCCGGAGAAAACCAACAGAAACCCCTATTCCACCAAAAACACCACCTACGGATATACCGAGAATGTTCAGGGATCTGACAGGGGAAGGCTTGAAAAGGAGCTTGAGATACTGCGAAAAAACGGTCGCGGTGGGTTTAACACCCAAAATGCGCAGTATCAGAACGCGCAGTACAGAAATGCCCCGGGACAGGGCATGGGAAATCCACAATACGGGAATGCCCCCGGACAGGGTATGGGAAATCCGCAGTACGGAAATCCGCAGTATCAGAACAGGCAGGGGTATAACCCGCAGCAGAATGGAGGATACCAGTACAGACGCCCCAATGATGCCGATTTCAACAAAGGGGATATGCGTCTTCCGACAGCGCCTAAGAAACGCAGGAAGATCGTGGAGACCTTCAACGAAAAATACAGTCTCAACCTGACGGATAATCAGATTGAGAGCATTGTGAATGCCTCATATTTTTCGGCTGCATGGCACAAAGAGATCGTGGACATGAACAAAAAATACACCACGGTCCATCAGTGGATGAACGGACCGCTGGCATGGCTTCGTGCGTATTTGTATGTGTTCCCGATCCAGGACATCACATCCGACCTGTATCAGCAGGAGAGGATCGTGGTGCACGCCTATGATCAGGTGTTTGCATACCTCGATTCATTAGGTCCCATGAGCATGGAAAACAGGGTTCGCATAGCCAATCAGAAGTTCCTTACCGAGTTTGATGATATCACTTTCATGGAAGCCTACCACTTCCTGCGCAGCAAGGGCATCAATTACGAGCTTAAGACGGAGGAGATTTCCGCAAGCTACGATCCCATTGATGATCTTGTGGAAAAATACGCCGATCCGATAGACAGCCTGGTGGAAAAATATGCAGTTGACGGACAGAACCAGCCGGTTCAAAGGTAGAAAAAGGAGAAGGCATTAAAGAGGAATATATCATGCGACTGGACAAATACCTTTGTGATATGGGTATAGGCTCGCGCAGCGAGATAAAAAAATACATTAAAGCAGGCAGGATCCGTGTCGGAGATGCACCCGCAAAAGATGCGGGGATGCAGTTAAACGGCAGGGAGCCTGTCTTTTTTGACGGTGAGAGGATCGAATATGAAGAGAAAACATATCTGATGCTCCACAAGCCGGAGGGTGTTATCACCGCTACTGAGGACGGAAGGCAGCGGACAGTCATGGACATAATATATTCGGGAGAAGGATATATGGTGACGGATGAACAGGGAAAAGAGCTGATACCTTCAGAGCCGCCTCTGTTTAGAAAGGACCTTTTCCCTGTTGGACGTCTGGACATCGACACAGAGGGGCTTCTTCTCATCACCAATGACGGAGACCTTTCACACAGACTGCTGTCTCCAAAACATCACGTGGAAAAAAAATACCTGGCTCATGTTGACGGACTCATAGACGATACTACGGTGAGAGCATTTGAAGACGGTATTGATCTTGGGGACTTTGTTTCTTTGCCTGCAGGATTATCCGTTCTTTCTGCGTCAAAGGATGGCTCAGAGGCGCTCGTCACCATAACGGAGGGCAAATTTCATCAGGTAAAGCGCATGTTCTCAGCCTGCGGTGTGGAAGTGACATATCTTAAGCGCCTTTCCATGGGAACTCTGAAGCTGGATGAAGGACTTGAAGTCGGGTGTTTCAGAAGACTGAGTACAGAGGAGATCGGATCATTGATGTCTGATTCGTATTTTTCGATTTGATCGGTTTTGCTGGACTTTTTTTCTATAAGTGGTATTCTATGGTAGTAGGGGTTTATTTTGTTTTTCATTGTGGGGTTTGGAGAACAATATGAAAAAAAGGATAGCGGTTTATGCTAACGGCTGGAGCAATGAGGCCATGCGGGGTATGGTCAGGGGAATGCTCAGGTACGCTAAGACGGAAGATACGGATATATTCGTATTTGTGAGTTTTGCCAGCTATAGCGAGCATGTTAATCTGACTCAGGGAGAATTAAATATATACAAGCTCAACGGAATGGAAAATTACGACGGAGTGATCGTCTTTTCCACCATGCTGAATTCATACGATACGGCAGTAAACCTATGTACTCAGGCAAAGGATATGGGAATTCCTGTTGTCAGCATCGGTATGGAGATGGAAGGGGTTCCGTCTGTTTGCGTGCGTAATGAAGAGGGGATGAGAGATCTCGTAACTCACCTCGTGGAGGAACATGGCGTAAAGAATGTTATGTTTATCGGCGGAACTCCGGATCATCCTGACAGTCAGGCGAGACTTCAGGTAACGCGTGAGGTTTTGGAAGAACACGGATTGTCTCTGGGAGATGATCAGATCTGTTACGGTGAGTGGAGCAATGAAGTGCCCGCCATGATAGTGGATAAGCTGATCGCCTCCAAAAAACCGCTTCCGGATGCCATTGTTTGTGCCAATGATATTATGGCGCTCGCCGTATCGACCGAATTTACCAAATGCGGTTATTCATTGCCCAAAGATGTTATTGTCACCGGTTTTGATGATGTTTATTTTGGCAGATATACCTATCCGGCCATCACCACAGTAAAGCAAAATCATGAGGATATCGGATATCGTGCGCTGGAACTGATATATGATCAGGTTTATAACAGACCACATGAGGAGAAATGCTATGTTTCCTCATCCTTTGTAAAAGCCGAGAGTTGCGGCTGCACAGCGGAAGGCAAATATGAAAGGCTCAGGATCGAATATTGCCAGAGATCCTATGAAAGGCATTTGACATCCTCCACCCTTGAGATAGTGGAGAGGGTATTGCGTGATAAGATCTCAGGGATCAGCAGTTATATGAATCTCAAGAAAACCCTCAGAGATCATTTTCTGCGAAATCATTCTCATGAAGGTCCGGATTACTATATAGTGCTGTTCTCTTACTATTATGATAATCCTATGGCGAGTGAACGTGACGTCTGGGAATCCGAAGACCGCACGAAGCTTGAGGAGATCGTATCGTTAAAGAACGGCAGCATAGTGCAGGGCTGTAATGTAGATGTAAAGACATTGGTTCCGGACTATCACAAAGAGGATGGCAAGCAGCAGGTCTATTATTTTATGCCACTGCATTTTTATGAATTCAATTACGGCTATGTGATCATGGTGGGTGATCCCTATCTTTTACAGGAAGATCTGCTGTATACTTATATGGAGAAACTTCAGCAGTCGTTGAAGCTTTTGCGTATAAACCTTCGTTTGGATACGCTCAATAAAAACCTCACCAGGATTTATGACAAAGATCCCATGACAGGTCTGTTTAACAGGCTGGCATATGAGAACAAGGCGATCCCGCTCTACGAGGAAAGCATACGTGATATGAAGCCGATGATGATCATGTTCGTGGATATCAATTACATGAAGCGCATTAATGATGAGTTCGGTCATGATCAGGGTGACAATGCTATAAAGACCGTCGCCGAATCCATCAAAGAGAATGTTCTGAGCACATGGATACCTGTTCGTTTCGGTGGAGATGAGTTTTTGATCATTGCCCCGGAGTGCGATGAAAAGCGTGCGGAAAAGGTCAGAAAGTCCATACTGGAATACCTGGATCGCAAGAACAGCGATGGATTCCAGCCTTATCACATCTCCGCCAGCTGTGGTTATGTGGTGACAAATCCGGAGGATTCACTTACCCTTCAGGATTATGTTAAGGAGGCTGACAGACTTATGTATGAGATCAAACAAAAGGTGCATGAGAAGGACGGAAGACCCAGATATTGAAATTTTTTAATATTTTTGATGACAAATATCGGCGGATGTGTTATGATACGAGCGAATGTGCTGTAGGCAGAGACTGTACAGCGCATGGTGAAACTTCGGCAACACAATGAGATAAGCAGATCTGTCGTGGATCTGTGTAAAAAAAAGGAGGATAAAATGAATTACGAGGAGCTTGTTTCAAAGGTTGCAAAGGTTTATGACGGGGCACAGGCACCTGAAGTCAGTGAACATCTTGCAATACAGTTTGACATCTCGGAGGAAGCTGCAGGTGCATTTTATATTGAGATAGCCGGTGGCGAAGTTACTGTTGCACCATACGATTACATGGACAGGGATGTTTTGGTGGCATCTACCGCAGAGGCTATTATTGACGTTCTCAATGGCAAGAAGGATATTTTCACAGCTATAGAGGAAGGTACAGTGACAGTGACAGGTGATGCACAGAAGGTGGAGCTCCTCAAGAAAGTTGAGAAAAAGAGAGCTACTAAGGCTGCACCGGTCAAGAAAGCTGCAAAGAAGACTGACAAACCGGCTGCCAAGAAGACATCAGCCAAAAAATCTACATCAAAAAAGACCTCTGATAAGTAGTCGATTGAGGATAATAAGGTTTACTGTGACACCGTGATGGATATCACGGTGTTTTTTTCTTTTAAAAAATACTTGACAGAAATATATTGCCGTGATACAACTGTATTACTACAACTAATACAGTTAATACGAGCAACACAGTTTTGACCCTTGAATTATAGCATAATACGAAAAAGGAGGTTTGTATGATAAGTCTCAGATATGGCGGTTCGGGCCCGATCTATGAGCAGATCATGTCCGAATTTAAGAAACAGATAGTGGGCGGCATAATGCCGCCGGGTGAAAAGCTGCCGAGTGTCCGTGAACTCTCGGTTCAGCTTTCCATCAATCCCAACACGATACAGCGTGCATACAGGGAGCTTGAAGCCCAGCATTACATTTACACGGTTTCCGGTAAGGGCAGCTTCGTGGCTGAAGGCAATGCACAGGACAGGGAGAAGCTGGAAAAGCTTTCGGCAGGCTTCAGGGAGATATTGAGCGAGATGAAGTTTTTAGGCTACCCGGAGCAGGATGCGCATGATGATGTCAGCAGAGTATACGAGGGGAGCAAATGAACAGGGAGGCAAAAATGGAAAATATATTTTTGGAAGTAAGGAACATAAATAAGAGCTTCGGAAAGTTTCAGGCCTTAAAAGATGTGAATATGACCATAGAGAAAGGCAGTATATACGGCCTGGT
>JAFYAD010000133.1 GCA_017540915.1 Lachnospiraceae bacterium | reverse complement strand
TTTTTTATGCTTTGTATAAGTTTTTCTCCGGTATTAAACCAGACCATTTCAAGCTCATCGGTAATATCCATAAGTGAAAACTTTATCTTTTCGGCATCGGTTTTACAGTCGTCACATATTGCTACAAGCATTGGAAGGACTCCTTTCCATGTATTTCATATTACAATTTAAACCAAGATCCTTCGGGCTTAAGCCCTCAGGATGACAGTGAAACTTCAGTATGTATAATTAAGTGGGAAGTTAAGGTTAAAAAAGTATATAGACTTAAAAAACCAATATAACAGGAAAACGCGACAACATGGGAAAGATATATTGCCTGATGGGAAAGAGCTCATCCGGAAAAGATACAATTTATAAAAGGCTGTTGTCGGACGACACGTTAAGGCTTACTCCCATAGTGCCGGGAACCACCAGACCAAAGCGGGACGGAGAGATCGAGGGCAGAGAATATTTTTTTTATACGGAGGACGAGCTTGAAGAGCTTAAGTCTCAGGGCAGGATAGCCGAGCTCAGGTCATATAACACGGTGTATGGCATATGGTATTATTTTACGGTGGCCGATGAACATATAAAGCCTGATGAACAGGATTATATTCTGATAGGAACGCTGGAGGCGTATAACGGGCTTGTCTCATATTACGGGGAAGGAGTTGTGGTGCCTGTTTACATTTTCGTGGACGACGGGGAGCGGCTCATGAGGGCATTGAACCGTGAGAGAAGTCAGAAAAACCCGAAATACGCGGAGATGTGCCGCAGGTTTTTGGGTGACGAGGAAGATTTTTCCGAGGAAAAGCTGGAGGCGTCACATATAACAAAACGTTTTGAAAACCTGGATCTTGACGAGACAGTAAATAATATTAAGGACTGGATAGCAGACCGTAAGAACATGTAAGCAGCGGATCGATCCTGAGAGGTCGGCATGAACCGGAGTATGTTTGAGTGATACAGCCGGAGGACAAAAAATGGATATCAGAGTTAGCGACCTGCCCGGCGTGCAGCAGGCGAATCAGACAAATCAGACACAGAATGCGGACGACACCTTTAAGTTTACCTTAAACAGTGCCTTAGCGGATGCGGATCTGCAGGCGAAGGTTGAAGGCATGCTAAAGGATATCAATGTGCAGGGCAACCTTATAGCCAAGCATATGGACATCCGTGAGATGAAAAAATACCGTGGTCTGATCAAGGAATTTTTAAATGAGATAGTAAACCGCTCCCACAAGTTTTCCAGAGAGAATTTTCTGGACAGGAGAGGAAGGCACAGGGTCTACGGGATAATACGGCTTGTGGATCAGGCGCTGGACGAGCTGGCAGGGGAGCTGCTGGAGGACGAAAAAAATCACGTTGCAATATTGGCCAAGATAGGCGAGATCGAGGGAATGCTGTTAGATATATTGACGTAACGGTGACTTATTCAGGTCAATATCCGGGTTTCGGTCAGTCGTGTTAACAGGCGGTCAGCTTCACCGGGCATTGAATTTAGGCTGTGAACTGAAACATTTTTTTGATCAAAGGGTGGTGAGATCATGCTAAGGTTTGATGAAATATGCGGACATGAAAAAGTAAAAGAACATATGATAAATGCGGTGCAGCAGAAAAAGCCGTCCCACGCATATATCATAACGGGTCCGAAATTGTCCGGCAAAAAGACTATTGCCACAACATTCGCAGCCGCATTGCTGTGCGAAGCACCGTCGGATCAGGGAAAACCCTGTATGCAGTGCAGATCCTGCAGGAAGATCCTAAGCGGTAACCATCCGGACATCTTTTTTATAGAAAAGAGCAAGACGGCAATCTCTATAGATGATATCAGGACTCAGATCAAGGACAATATATTTGTCAAACCTTATGAGAGTCCGTACAAGATCTTCATCATAAACGAGGCGGAAAAGATGCGCTCTGAAGCCCAGAATGCACTGCTGAAATCTCTGGAGGAGCCACCGGAGTATGTCATCATGATGCTGTTGTGCTCATCCAGAGAGATGATGCTGCCCACCATACTGTCGAGATGCGTCAATCTTGAGCTGCGTCCCGTTGAAGGTACGAAGATAAAAAAATACCTCATGGAACAGCAGCATCTTGTGGACTACCAGAGCGATATCTGTGTTGCCCACGCCCAGGGTAACGTGGGAAAGGCCATCAAGCTGGGCAACTCTCCGGAGTTTGTGGAGTTTCAGAGGAATACCCTGGATATGCTGTCGGGCATCAGGGATAAGGATTCCTATGAGCTGATAGAGACAGCAAAACGGATAGTGGAAAGGACATCAGGATCCGCAAAAAAGGGCGGTGAAGCGGATGACAGATCCGCGGATATCACAAAATCAGATAATAAGTTGGAAATTGATGATTATTTTGATATAATAATGCTTTGGTATCATGAAGTATTAATGATAAAAGCATCCAATGACGTGAACAGTCTTATATTAAAGGACAGGTATTACGAACTGAAAAGGGCGGCAGGGGAGATCACCTTCCAAGGCATACAGAATGTTCTTGAGACCGTGGAGAAGTCGAGAGCCAGGATCAGGGCTAATGTGAATCTGGAGATCGTCATGGATCTTCTGTTCTTTGCCATGAAGCAAACCTGACCTGTCTGAAAGAAGGTTTCGCAATACAGAATTTTAACTGTTCAGAACAGTTACCAGAAATATAGAAAGAGAGATTAAGAAGACAAGATGGTAAATGTTGTAGGTGTTACCTTCCGCAATGAGGGCAAGATAACATATTTTGATCCAAATTCACTTGAAATGGGTGTGGGATCACATGTAATAGTGGATACTGACAGAGGAGCATGCTTTGGAACGGTCATAATGCCGCCAAAGGAGGTGGAGGACAGACATGTAAGGCTGCCCTTATATAAGGTTTTACGTGTCGCCACGGATGAGGATCTTCGGATCTGTCATGAAAATAAGGACAAGGAAAAAGAGGCATACCGCATCTGCCGGGAGAAGATCGCACTGCACGGATTAGAGATGAAGCTGGTGGATGTGGAGTATTTATTTGACCGCTCAAAGATCATATTTTATTTTACGGCGGACGGCCGCGTGGATTTCAGGGAGCTGATAAAGGATCTTGCGGGGATATTCCGCACCAGGATAGAGCTCAGGCAGATAGGTGTGAGAGACGAGACCAAGCTGGTGGGCGGTCTGGGAATATGTGGCAGACCCCTCTGCTGCAATACATATATGAACGAGTTCGTGCCTGTCTCCATAAAGATGGCAAAGGAACAGAACCTTTCACTCAATCCTACCAAGATATCAGGTGCCTGCGGCAGACTCATGTGCTGTCTTAAAAATGAGCAGGAGACCTACGAGTACCTCAACAGCAAATTGCCGAATGTGGGGGCATATGTCACAACGCCCGAGGGATTGAAGGGCGAAGTTTCCTCCGTTTCCGTGCTGAGACAGTTAGTCAAGGTACTGGTGGAAGTGGATGATGAAAAGGAGATGAGAGAGTATCCGGTTGACGAGCTGAGCTTCAGGTCAAAGCGGAAAGAGAGCGATCTGTCTGAGGAGGAGAGACAGCAGTTAAAGGAAGAAGGCTTCGATGCCGAGGCTTTGGAGGAGAGATCCGCTGACTCACCGGATAACGGCAAGGACGAGGATGCTAAGAATAATCGCAGAAATAAAAACAAAAACGACAGATACAGTAAGTTCGAAAAGAAGGACGGCAGGGATGCCGGTCCGGATCAGGAGAACAGGGATTATAAAAACGGTACCGGAAAAGAAAACCGTGAACCCAGAGATGGCAGGGATGGCAAAGACAACAGGGAAAACCGCGGTGACCGTGACAACAGATATCGCAAATTCAACCGCAAAGATTTCAAAAAGGATGATATCGCAGGCGTTGTAAAGGAAGATATTCACGCTGACGGCGGTAAGAAGGGCAGCGATTTCGACGGACAGAAAAAAGAAGGCTTTAATAAAGAACACACAAAAGAATTTGTCCGTGAACATAATAAAGACAAAAATCCGGACAAAAATCACTTTCCGGACAAGAACCGGGAGCAGGGCAAAAACTTCCACAATAAGAATTATAGGAACCGCAACAAAAACTACAACGGAAACTGTAAGGGCGGTTCCGGCGGCGGACACAGGGACGGAGAAAATGAATCCTGATGCTTTTGAATTAAGGGAAGGCGAGAGAGTTGACGAGCTTGAGCGCAATAATTACGGCATAATACAGGATCCGAAGAGGTTTTGTTTTGGTATGGATGCTGTGCTGCTGTCGGGCTTCGTCAGGGTAAGACCACAGGACGTATGCCTGGATCTCGGTACCGGTACAGGCATAATACCGATACTGATGGAGGCCAAGACGGAGGGGGCACATTTTACCGGTCTTGAAATACAGGAGGAGTCTGCCGATATGGCAAGGAGGTCCGTTGCGGGCAACGGACTGACTGATAAGATAGATATTGTTACAGGGGACATAAAGGTGGCATCAGAAATATTTGGTGCCTCTTCTTTTAATATAGTGACCGTCAATCCGCCCTATATGGCAGGCGGAGAAGGTCTCATAAACGATAATCCCGCAAAATATATAGCCAGACATGAGGCTCTGTGTACCCTGGATGACGTTCTGCGCGAAAGCAGCCGTCTGTTAAAGCCCGGGGGAAGATTTTTTATGGTGCACCGGCCCAACCGTCTGGCTGAGATCATGTGTACCATGTGTGCGCACAGGATAGAGCCCAAGCGTATGAAATTCGTGCAGCCCTTTGTCGATAAAAAGCCCAATATGGTGCTGATAGAGGGAATCCTCGGCGCAGGCAGGGAGGTCATTGTGGAGGAGCCTGTCATAGTGTATGAGAGTCCGGGAAAATATACCCGGATGATCTATGACATATACGGATATTGATATTGTCTTAAATTGCAAAAAGGACATAAATTATACAATGGATACAGAAAAAAAGACAGGAATTCTTTATCTCTGCGCCACCCCTATAGGCAATCTGGAGGATATGACATACCGTGTGGTGCGCATTTTAGGTGAGGTGGATCTCATAGCAGCCGAGGATACCAGAAATTCCATGAAGCTGATGACACATTTTGACATCCATACTCCCATGACAAGCTATCATGAGTTCAATAAATATGACAAGGCAGAGGAGCTGGTGAATATCCTAAGATCCGGCAGGGATATCGCGCTGATAACCGATGCCGGTACACCGGGCATCTCGGATCCGGGGGAGATCCTGGTCAGAATGTGTATGGAGGAAAATATCCCGGTCACATCTGTTCCCGGTGCCTGCGCAGCCGTAACGGCACTGACCCTGTCCGGTCAGTCCACAAGGCGGTTCGCGTTTGAGGCATTTATCCCCGGCGAAAAGAGAGAGCGTAAGAGAATACTGGAGAATCTTAAGACAGAAACCAGAACCATAGTGATATATGAGGCACCTCACCATCTGGTAAAAACACTGAATGATCTTTATGAGACTCTTGGAGACCGCTCTGTTACAGTATGTCGTGAATTAACCAAAAAACATGAGGAAAATGTAAAAACGACATTTTCCGAGGTTCTAAATTACTATAAAGACAATACTCCCAGGGGAGAATATGTCCTTGTGATAGAAGGAAGATCCTTTGAGGAGCTGGAGAGTGACAGGCATAAGGAATTTGATGATATTACCATAGAAGAGCATGTAAAAAGATACGAGGACTCAGGCATGGAGCGCAAGGAGGCTATGCGCTGTGTCGCAAGGGACAGGGGTATTTCCCGAAGGGAAGTATATAATCATCTGCTGGAACAGTGAGAACAAAAAATTATAAAACAGTGCAACCTTTTTCCGTACACAGGTGTTTTACAGTCAGAAACACATCACGCGGAGTGCGGTTTACAAAAGGAGCAGTCCGGATGCCGCTATTGCAGGCAGGATCACAGGCTGATCGTGCCATTACATACCATATAAGGAGGAAACGATATGCCATACAGTCTTTTAACCAGCATAGACAACAGTAACGCGAAAAAAAACATCCTGCCGCTGGATATGCAGAACCTAGGGAGCTTTACCGAGCAGGAGAAGCAGATGATGCGCCAGCAGGCTGAGCAGAGGAGAAAGCTCGAGGAGGAGGAAGCGCGCCGTGCAGGCAAAAAGCCTGAGGAAGCGGAGGATCCTGCAAAGCGTGCCATGGATCAGCTTAAAAATGTAGTTGAGTCCAACGAAAAAAGGCATTATTTCAGTATGGAGATGCTCTCGCATCAGGCTCAGGAGCTTCGCAAGGCTGTCAACCGTATGCAGGGTGCTGCGGATGATGCCGATTATTTCAACATGGAAGTGAACAGCCGGCACATAGATAATCTGAAGAATAATATCTATCCTCTCCAAAACTATGCGGAGACTGAGGCGCAGAAGGCGGAAATAAAGGCACTGGATGATGAGTTATCAGCGATCGATGCGGAATTTATGGATTGGTATCACGGTCTTACTATCCATATCAGCTGCAGAAATTCCATGGATGACCATTCGTGTACCTCGGGCAACTACATACCCGAGAAGCTGGGCAAAAAGGTCATTGCTATCAGAAACAAGATCACGGCTTATGTCAATAAACAGCTGGAACAGCTGGATAAGGATCATCCCGCGCAGGAGAAAGAGCATCCGGATAAATATGACATTCTGAGGGAAGGCTATAAAGCCATTGCCTCCTATTTGGAAAACACAAAGGACAATGCGGCTCTCTACGATAAATTTGATGCCAACCCGTATGTACGCGCCCGTGCAACGGCTCGCTCAATGAGCGCGGATATGCTGGATGGTGACAGGGGAAAACCGACCAGCACGGGTCTGACTGAAGACCAGCTCGAAAAATCGGAGCTTCAATATGAGCTGCTGCCGGTAAAACAATACTATGCCCAGAGTGACCGTCTGGGATTCCTTCATGACGAGTTAACCAGTTTATACAGACAGGCTGTCAATGCAGAGAAGGACGCCCTTGAAAAGTCCGGATACAATGCATTGGTAAGGGACCATGAGGAAAAAAGCCGGGCTGCGGCTGCGGCTGTCGGTAAGCCGGAGGAGGAAGAACTCGAAAAAGCCTCACAGGAAGCCTACAGGAAGATGAATGAGGCAAAGGCATCTGCCATGGCTGACGCAAAGGAAAAGGCAAAGCCATACATGGATCTTTATAAGCAGAAGCGCAGCGAGTTTCTGACAGAGAGTGCCAAACTGGACGGTCTTTACGACAAGCTGGTTAAAAATATCAACGTGATGAGCCAGCAGGGTAAGACACGTGCGTTCTCGGCAGTTACCCACAGTATCAGGGATGTGGGAAGTCTTGAATCAGCATTTGCAGATGATGACTGGTCGGGATCAAGCATGTCGGTAGCGGCGTTGCTTGGAAATGCCCACAAGGAGCACAAGCAGTACCAGACAATGCTCACAAACGGGTGGACGCCGGAGCAGGCCAATTATCTGTGCAAGCTTCAGACTTTCATAGAGAGAAAAATCCAGAGCTTTTCAGAACAAGATATAGGTTACATGCTTAAATACGAAACAGGGAAAGCACTGACAAAAGTACTCGATGAGGTAAAGTTGTGCGCGAACAGTAACTTCGGAAACGGCGAGACCACCATGACCCGGATCGGTCTTATTAATGACAGCATGACAAGGATCATGGATACACTTCAGTCCGAAGGAGATTTAGGTAACGATATTGTCAGCATATCTGCCGACGAGCTTCGTGTCTTAAAGACAGATCTGGAGAAAACCTTTGATCACGAGATGATGGCAGTGGATGATGATCTTATACGTTCCTCTGCAAATCTGAAGGGTTTTCTGAAAGATGAAGAGAAAAAATTTGAATATACCGCTGAACAGCAAAAAGCGGACGCTGATTATGTACACAGCAAGTACAACCTGTTCAGTCTGGATCTGCGCAAAAAGGACGGAGCTGATATTCAGAATGATGATGCCAAAAATGCTGATATTAAGAGTGCTGATGTTCAGAATGTAGATATTCAGAATGAAGTGAAAAAGGATCCGCAGGAAGGCATCAACGATAACAAACAGGAAGAGGTACATCCGGAGCAGGAGCCGGATCTCGACCTCGACAGCAACCTTAACATCAATGACATATTGGGGGACGAGGGCAAGATCCGTGCAGAGCATGAGGAAGGATCCGTAGATCAGCAGGGAGGCAAACAGGAGAAGGAGCCTGAGAAAGAGCCGGAGAAAGAACCGGAAAAAGAGCCGCAGGCAGAGGGTGAAGTCGTACAGAAGGAGGTACACGAAGCAGAGCCGGAGGCTGAACCCGAGGCAGAAGCAGTGATACCGGAGGAGGTCAAAGAGCGCATAGATGCGTACGTTGCGGCTCATCCGTTTGAGAATGCCAGGATCGGTATTACCACGCCGACACAGCAGAATGCTGTATACAGATACAACGCCACACAGATGCTCATGGCAGATCCGGAGGTAGCTAATGATGAGAAGCTCATGGATGGCATGGTGATGGCAGCGGATGCCGGGCTTAAGGAGCTTAAGGAGAGCAGGACTAAAGACGGCACGCCTCTTGATGAGTTTTATGCGCAGGCACATCAGGATATGCTGATGGACAAGGGCTATACAAAATGGGACAGCATGTATGCGGATAATCTCAGGAAGGCAGCCGGGGAGTTCGGTGAACTGCAGGAATTCAGTGCAGAACACAGGAACATGCTCATATCTGCCAGGGCGATAGAGCTCACAGGCGATGAGATGAAAAAAACCGGAACTGCCGCAGACAGCGCACTCTACGAGAATGCGTATATGAGCATCCAGCTTGGAATGAGCAGGGAGAGATTTGACGACGGCTCAAACCTCATGATCAAATATGACAATATCAAGAATGAGGCGCAGAGGAGAGCTGCAGAGGAGAGAAGAAGACGTGAGGAAGAAGAGCGTATAAGGCTTGAAGAAGAACGCAGAAGAGCTGAAGAGGAGCGTATAAGACGCGAGGAGGAGGAGAGACAAAGGATCGCCGCAGAGCGCAGACAGGCAGAAAAGGCTGCCATGGACAGGGCAAAGAGCGCGATTGCGGATAATGAACCGGAGGTTGAAAAGCCTGTCAAAAGAGTGGTGAAGGCCAGTGATATGATGCCGCCGGGAGGCTTCATCAGAAAATACAGTGAGCCTCAAAGGGATGTGGAGAAGATCAACTATGTGGATATCAACAGATTATCATTTTATACAAGTGATATCATGAGCCGCATCGGAGACCGCATCACTGATAAAAGAAAGCAGGAGATACAGAATAAGATAGCAGAGCTGAATGCAAAGCTTGCAAATGTTGCGGCAAACGTGACCAATTCAAAAGGAACCGGTATGGCCACCAACACAGATTGGTTTGCCATTCCGGCAGAGTTTAAGGCTGATCTGAATGAAGTGAGAGCCATGTGCGATGAGATGAGGAAAGCCATGGACGAGTACATAAAGGGACCCGCAGACCATCCTACGGATTTCAGAGAGCATGATCCCATCGCAACATATTACAGCGATTATCTCAGATGTCTTAAAAACGGATTTTCGTATTACGCAAATGTTCAGGGTGACGGAGTATATGAGCGTCTTGTAGCCAATACCCTCGGTGCGGTGAGTCCGTCCCAGAGCTTTGCAAAGCTGCGCAGCGATCTCGCTGAATTTCCTCTGCTGCAGGCGCTTTCAAAGGCAAATGCCATGCATCGTCTTATGGAAGACGAGTCATTCAGGATCGACGAAGGAAACGGAGTCGAGATGGAAAATGAACTTAAGATGCTGGCCTTCGCCAGAGGTCTGAAAAAAGACATCGACGCGATGAACGCAGTGGATGATAACGAATATAAGGAAAAATACGAGAAAACCCACATTCTCCAGCCCGGACAGAGAGGAAACCTTAAGCTGGGCGCAGGTCGTGGCTTCCAGAAGGCATACAGGGAAAATAACGAGAGGATACAGGCACTGGAGCACAAGTGGCTGGTAAGGGATCTGCCGCTGATCTCAAGATTCAGCGATCTGGCGGAGCACATGGAAAAGGCTCTTGAAGCGGATAAGGAGGCGAGGGAAAAGAACGCCCAGCCGGGAGATAAGAGGATCATACCCGAGGATCAGAAAAAGACCATGACGGATTTTATAGACTACTACAGGAACAATATGCTGAAAAATCCCATGCCCATGACCGAAAACAGGAGAAAGGAGCTCATAGACAGAGCGGGAGAGCTCTTAAGAGGTATAACATATCCTGCGATCGAAACAGGAGTCAGGCTTGAAAATGAGGGCAAGACCGTCAATGAGAAGACCATGAAGACCGGCGATAAGCTGCTTGCCACCATGGCCGGAGCTACCGCAGCCATCTGTAAGAAGGTGTCGGAGAGGGAATTGTCTATCTCTGAAAAACAGACCATGCTGATGGCCGGAGGCGTAAGTCTTCTGGTAAACGATCTCAACGAAAGATGGAACGGAATGCCCAAGGAGCCCTTCTGGCACAAGGCAAACAGAGAGGGTGATCCCTTCAGCAATATGCAGAATGCATGGGTGGATCTTTCAAATGCCATAAAAAATGCCGGGGAGAATCCTGAGAAGGACGGCACTGTGAAGGAGGCTGCAAAAAGGCTTAAGGAAAGAGCCGATGAGTACATGAAGGCCAAGGATGTGCAGAAAAAGCTGAGCGGCAAGAATCTCAACATAAAACAGCTTCGCGCTGCCAACAAAAAGGAGAGAAGCGACTTCGGACAGTACAGATACGACCTGGCGGATAACTTAAGGACAGCGGCCGGTATGATACTGGCTGTGGGCGAAAACGAGCATCTTCTGAAAAATGTTCTTCCCGTTCCGGAAAAAAATGCACCTGTAGAAGACGGCCTGAGCATTGCAAGCGTTACGGCAAAATACAACGCGGCAACCGGCAGTAAAAATCCGGAAAAGAAAAAGCCCGCAGTCGGTAATGATAAGCCAAAGGAAAGACTGTCAATAAAATAAAAGGCAGATAAAAATGGCGGAAATACAAAACCGCACTAAAACAGGGAGGTTAACAAAATCTATAAAAAAATTAACGAAAAACATTAAAAAATAGTTGACAAACGTTTTCGATGGTGTTATCCTTTGTTTAACGATAAACATTAAAACTTAATCGCGAAACATAAAAGCGATTGCAAAGGAGGCATTTATGAACAAAGAACAGGCAGTAAAATCAATCAACAGCATCGGAAAAGCAGGGTACATCATCGCAAAGATCTGCAGGATTGGATTGATGATCGGTATGATAGGCTCTCTCATTGCGGCGATCGTATTATTCGTTATCCCCAATGATCTGTTCAAAGTATCACTGACCGGTAACGGGGTTGCCGAGTTTAATTTTGAGGCGGCAGATAAAAGCGTGATCCCGGTTGATATCGATGAGTCAACTATCAAAGAGTTTGATCTTGAACTGAATCAGGATGATTACATCGCCACCGAAATGACTGTCAGCGAGGATGGCAAGATGATGACCATAGCACTAAGCGGCGGAGAAAAATATGCTTCACCTGACAGGGTTGCGGTTATTCTGCTGATAGCAGCGGTATACATGATAATATGTATCGTAGTCATGAGCTTTGTGGAAAAGCTTTGCAAAGCACTTAAGACATCCGAAAGTCCTTTCGCAGAGAATGTGATTACCTCAATGGAACGTTTTTCGTGGTCGCTGATCCCATGGGCAGTTCTCACTTCTATGTTTGAAAATTTCGTTGATCAGGCTTTTTCAAGGAACATAAACATAGAAATGGGAATCAGTCTTTCCTCGGTATTGGTCGTAGTGCTCATATTCGGACTTGTAAGAGTATTCAAATACGGTGCCGTTTTACAGCAGGAATCTGATGAGACATTGTAGGAGGTGCGTATGGGTAAGATAATATTAAGACTGGACCGAGTTATGGCCGACCGCAAAATGAGCCTCAATGAACTCTCCGGGCGAGTAGGAGTGAGCAATGTCAATCTTTCCAAGATAAAGACAGGCAAGATCAGCGCAATACGTTTTTCAACGCTGGAGGCTATCTGTGATACGTTAAACTGTCAGCCGGGTGACATTCTGGAATATGATCCCGAGGCGGTCAGCGAAAAGGATAATGCGCAAAGGGATGAAGAGTGACCGGGCAGATTCCGTTAATGCCGGAAAAGAGCGGAAAATATCTCTATGACAACGGCTTTACCATATATGTGGTCAGCGGTACGGAGCGTACCACCACAAGAGCGATCGGCAAGCGGCCGGTACTGGCGTTCGGAAACAGCGGCAGCGACACCAGCATGATGAACTACACCATCGACAGCAGAAACCCGTATCCCGCCATGGCATACATGATAGTGGCGGATGATTCCGAAAGAGAGTGGGGCAGCGCAGACTGGGAGACAAAGTCGGCGGATTACAGGGAGCAGGGCTACGTGCCTGTTTCCATGAAAAACGATTTTCTGGAGATATATCCCGACAAGATCACGAAAAACGAGACACAGAACTGACCCCGTTATTATCTGAAAATGAAAAAACGCGTATCCGATATTGGAGGATATGCGTTTTTTTGTTATAATCGACTTCAGAGCAATTGCATCACCTGGTAAAAACTCTACGAGGACACCGGCATGGACCGCAAGGAAGCCATGCGCTGTGTTGCAAAAGTCAGGGGCATCTCACGCAGGGAGGTA
>JAFYAD010000132.1 GCA_017540915.1 Lachnospiraceae bacterium | reverse complement strand
GTAATGGCATAAGATGTGTCGGAAGGTATGTATATGAGCACGGTTTGACAGATAAGACGGAGGTGTCGGTCGAAACGCTGGCAGGCATAAAGCATTTAAAACTTTTTACGGATCCCGCGGATGGCAGGGTGCTGTCGGTCAGGGTCGACATGGGAGAACCTGTGATAAATGCCGTTGATATCCCGGTATCTCCGGATATGGCTTCTTTTGACAAGCTTGTGGATGGAGACGAGGTTTGCAAAATGTTAAAACAGGCTGATATTTATCCTGTTATAGGCGGAGATATAACCGTTTTGGGGCAGGCCTATAAGGTGACTTGCGTTTCTATGGGTAATCCGCATTGCATAGTGTTCTGTGAAAAGGATGTTATGGAGCTTGATCTTGAAAAGATCGGACCTGCATGGGAAAATCACGAAAAATTTCCGCAGAGGATAAACACCGAATTTGTAAATGTGCTGGATAGAAAACATGTGGTGATGCGAGTTTGGGAGAGAGGAAGCGGTGAAACCCTTGCCTGCGGCACCGGAGCATGTGCGGTGGTAGTGGCTTCCGTATTGAACGGATTAACGGATTCCACAGTGAACGTAAGACTCCTGGGAGGAGATCTGGAGATCAATTGGGAAAACTACGGAAAGCCTGTCTACATGACAGGAACCGCCACAGAGGTTTTCACGGGAGAAGTAAATCTTTGAAATACCTTTATATTCTGAATGACGCCGGAATATTAAAGATAAATTTAATTAAACAGAGGAGTTTGAAATGTTCAAAGTCAATGAAAATTACGGGAAGCTGCCGGGGAGTTATCTTTTTTCCACGATAGCAAAAAAGGTAGCAGCTTATCAGGAGGCAAATCCTGACAGGAAGATCATCCGTCTCGGAATCGGTGATGTGACTCAGCCCATCGCTCCTTCCATCATCAAGGCGATGCATGCTGCGGTGGATGAGATGGGTAATGCAGATACTTTCAGGGGATATGCCCCGGATCTGGGATATGATTTCCTGCGCAATGCAATCTGTGAGAATGATTATAAAGCAAGAGGATGTGATATAGCACCGGACGAGATCTTTGTGTCGGACGGAGCGAAGAGCGATTCCGGTAATATTCAGGAGCTTTTCGATGAGGGGTGTAGGATAGCTGTGTGTGATCCGGTCTACCCGGTATATGTTGATTCCAATGTCATGGCGGGCAGGACAGGCACATATGATGCTGCTACGGGAATGTGGAGCAATGTGATATACATGCCCACCACTGCGGAGAATAATTTTGTCCCGGATTTCCCGAAGGAGACGCCGGACCTCATATATATATGCTGCCCCAACAATCCCACCGGCACAACTCTCACGGTAAGCGAACTTCAGGGTTGGGTTGATTACGCCAACAGAGTGGGGGCTGTCATCATATATGATGCGGCTTACGAGGCATATATTTCGGAGGATGACGTGCCTCACAGCATATATCAGTGTGAGGGAGCGAGGACCTGTGCCATAGAGATCAGGAGTTTCTCCAAAAACGCAGGATTTACAGGCGTTCGTCTCGGATTTACCGTAGTGCCAAAGGACCTTAAATGCGGTGAGGTTTCCCTGCATGCTATGTGGGCGAGACGCCATGGCACTAAATTCAAC
The DNA here is from genome assembly GCA_017540915.1 of Lachnospiraceae bacterium. The sequence goes on along the minus strand of JAFYAD010000132.1, from coordinate 4,076 downwards.
GGAGCTCCCTACATTGTGCAGCGCGCAGGAGAGGCTGTTTATTCCGAGCAGGGTAAGGCGGAGCTCAAGGAGCAGGTCGCTTACTACATGAACAATGCTTCCGTTATAAAGTCGGGACTTGAAAAAGCGGGTTATACCGTGTTTGGCGGTGTCAATGCGCCTTATATCTGGCTTAAGACACCTGATAATATGAATTCATGGGAGTTTTTCGATCATCTGTTGGAAAAGGCTAACGTTGTGGGCACACCCGGTTCGGGCTTCGGACCCAGCGGTGAGGGCTACTTCAGACTGACAGCCTTCGGCAGATACGAAAATACCCTTGAAGCAATAGAACGCATTTCAAAGCTTTAGTTTAAGGAGGAAGATTATGTTTTGCCCGGAATGTGGAACAAAAATTGATGACAGAGCAGCGTTTTGCCCTAACTGCGGAACGAAGATCAAAGCGGTGGCAGGAACGCCCACAGCAGGAGCACCGGCAGCAGGAAAGCCGGCAACGGGAGCACCGGTAACAGGAACACCTGTACAGGGACCTATGGGGATACCTCAGGACGGTCCGGCAAAGCCTGCCGTAAATGTTGATCCGAAGATCGTGATAGCAGCCTGCGCGGGAGCACTTCTTTTCCTGATCATCATAATAGCTGTTATCAACAGAAAGACAGTTGTGGATCTCAATAAATATGTGAAGGATCCGGTATTTGAGGGTTATGACGGATACGGCACTGCCGACACGGGATTTCTCTTTGACGAGGAAGCTTTTATCGCAGATTACGCAGGCAAGATAAAATACACCGGCGGCAACAGGAGCATAGCTAATGAATATGACACTCCGGAGCAGATGCTGGCGGATTATGCCAACGGATTCATGGATGCGGGTACGGGACTGTCCAACGGAGATACCGTAGAATTTAAGTGGACCATAGATGAGGAGCTTCTGAAAAAGCTCTTTAAGAAATGCAAGCTTAAATATTCGGACATCACATACAGCGTCAGCGGACTTACGCCGTTAAGGGAAGTCAATCCTTTTGATGATATAGTAGTCACATTTGACGGTATTGCCCCGGACGGCTACTGCAATGTTGAAGTGGATTCGAAAGAGGATTCCGTGAAATCCCTCTATGTGAGCACAGACAAGAACTCCGGTCTGTCCAATGGGGATACCGTCAAGGTTAAGCTGGCATGCTATTATTCTGATGACATCGGTGCCGTGATGGCTGAGAGCTACGGAGTCATCCTCACTGAGACCGAGAAAACGTACACGGTTGACGGACTTGAGTCCTATGTGACAGACTATGCGGACATCAGCGAGGCTTACCTGACAGATTCAAAGGCCGAATGTGAGGATATCATTTCGGCATATGCAGCCAAAAATTACGATGATTCCAAACTGAGCGACCTTGAGTATTCGGGTTATATTTTTGAGACGGTAAAGGATACTGATGACTATTTTTACGAATATAATGATCTGTATCTGATCTACACAGGTTTTGTTTCCAGCACAAAGGGAAGCTTTGAAAAGACTAAGGTATACTATCCGGTACAGTTTAAGAATCTGTTAAAAGCTACAGATGGCAGCGTGACAGGTGAGAAGACAGATGACATAGTAGGATGGGGAAGCCTGGGCGGAACATGGAACAGTACCGACGGTTACACAAATCCTTTGAAGTGTTATGAAGAGCTGGTAGAGTCGAAGAGAGACTCATATGTTGCCACCGTGGGAGACGGATTTGAGCAGTACACAGAGCAGTCCCCCATAGAAGGTCTGGACGATATATACGATTCCTGCAGAACTGTTTTGACAGACAAGGCAAAAGAGAAGATCGAGAGCTACATTGAGAGCTCTTACAATGAGGACGTGTCTGTAAAGAACCTTGCAGTGGACAAAGAGTATCTCCTGCTCGCCAAAGAGCCGGGAACGGATTACGCCATAAATAACAAATACTACATTATTTTTTCCGCAACTGTATCACACAAGGATAAGAGTTTTGAAAAGACGACGGTTTACTATCCGGTGGAATATGATGGCATCGTCAATTTCCCCAATGGTGAGTATCTTGTGTCCGGTTATGGTGACATAGTGGGATCAAATTATTTTGAGGGATCATGGTATTACACAAAGGGTTACATGGACGCTGATGAGATGTTTAAGGATATTGTGACGGCCAACCGCACACAATACACATCGGATGTAGATAAAAATGTCAAAGCAAATAAGGACAAGACAGAAGTTACCGAAGCAGAAGAGGATAAGGCCGATGCTGACGACGCAGAAGATACAGAAGTAGTAGAAGAAACAGAGGAAGCAGAAGATATTGAAGATGCAGGGGAGTCTGAGGAAGCAGCTGACACGGATGAAACGGTAGAAGCAGAAGACACCGAAGAAACAGAAGCTGACGGTAACACGGAAGAAGGCAAGAAGGACAAAAAGGACAAAAAAGACAAGAAAGATAAAAAAGATAAGAAAGACAAGACTGATGACACCGCTGCATAAGAGCAGAGTGTTTTTGGGTAACAAAAAGGGAGCAGGGGTTTAAGCCTCTGCTCCCTGTTTGACTTTTATGATCTATTGCGGGATTTTGGTTCCGCATACCATACAGAATTTTGTGCCGGGGGCTACGGGTTTTCCGCATGAAGGACATACAGCACCGCCTGCCTGAGCATTACCGGCGTTGCCTTCGGATGCAGGAGCGTTAGCGTTCTGTACTGAGTTTGCGGCAGAAGCAGCTGCGGCTGATGCGGCAGCACTTGCAGCGGAAGCTGCGGTTGTGGCAACCTGTGAGAACTTCTCCGTAAATCCGCTCTGATCAGCGAAGGAAAGGTCGCCTCCCTTGTTATTGAGACGGTTGTTGATCTCCATGGTGTTCTTTACCAGCAGGATGAGCATCATGTTAAACTCGAAGACCAGTCTGTTAGTGATAAATGTTATGAGCATTATCAACAGACCGCCGATGATCGGTGGCTTCCCTACGAACATGAAGAAGAAACCTATACACAATCCAAAAATCGTTCCGAATATAAAGAAAAATCTGAGCACGGATTCGATGTACAGTTTTTTCATGTGGAAATAATCGTGAACCCACTGGAAAAATTTGTTGAGCCTGCCGTCCTTACTCTTTGGCAGGATCATGACATACAGCAGTATCACCAGTACGATGGTGGCGATAACAGCCAGACCGATGGCGATCCCGTAGCCAACGAGCGTTTTTTCGAGATCGTCAAATCCCATGCCGCCGTAACCTCTGTTGAACATATGAATACCTCCTGAAAAAGATTTTTTGTAACTGTTCAGAACCAAGGCAATTTGTATAAAAATACTCGTTGAATGCTTGCATTCATAAGAGGATTTTTGTACAAATTTCTTTGGTGAGAACCAAACAGCGAGAAAATCTTTGATTTTCGAGCTTGGTTCTGAACAGTTACGATTTTTTATAATTATGTCATTCTTACCGGGGGATGTCAACACCGGATAAACAGTGACTGTGAATAGTAACAGAAGCCAGTAACAGAAGCCTGCAAAAAAGTTCTTGACACATAAAACTGAAGGTGATATTCTGTAACGCTACAGCAAAATGTGAACACCTTTTTAATCTTTTAATAAGGAGGAAAAAGAGATGACGAAAATGACAAGTGCATATGCTAATAAGGTATTGAGAAAGCTGGCGGAGGATAAGGAGTACTGGCTGAACAGGGAACACGAGGGTTACCTCTATGTGGCAGCTCTCGATGAAGAGCCGGTGATACCGGAGTATGACTACAATGAGGTTGCGGAGAACATTGCGAAGATCGACGATAAAGTGGTGAAGATCAAGCACGCCATCAATGTTTCCAACAGCACCAATACGGTGGCTGTGGGAGAGACTGAAATGACTGTCGACACCATCTTAGTGAAGATGGCGCAGCTCAACAGGCGTAAGGCTACTCTGGACAACATGCGCAAGCAGCAGCCGAAATCCAGGATCAATTCAGGTTTCTACAGCTCCAGAAAGACAGCTCCGGAGTACCAATACGTAAATTACGATATAGACCTTATCAAGCGCGAGTACGAGAGAATAGACGCGGAGATATCCGCAATGCAGATC
>JAFYAD010000131.1 GCA_017540915.1 Lachnospiraceae bacterium | reverse complement strand
TTTGTAACACTGCCCGTGCACCTCGAACTGCCCTCCGCTGCCGTAACCGTGACACTGCCTGTGCCCACATTCACGTTATTTGAATATGACAAGCTGTATTCCCTGGAATTGATGATCACTCCATCTTCACTTTTGACGATCACAGCAGGTGTAAGTTCAGATCCGCTGTACACAGCATTCTCCACTGTCACAATCGCTGTTGACAGATCTACGGAAGAAACATAGTTATTGTCAGTGAAGGCTTTTATACATATATTTGTATTATTTTTTTTACCGTAATCCAACCAATACGAAGAAGAGGAAGAGATAAAACTCTGTCCCTGTTCTGCGGAAGCCGTCATAAGATACCAATTGGATGAATGACTATATTCTACTGCTAATTTAAGATTTTCTGATCCGCTCTTATAAAACTTCACAACTACCGAAAAAATCTCATCTTTGGATAATTTTACTGCACTATCGAGATCTACGGTATAATATCCCGCATAGGTTGTAGCACCGGTCTTAGTAGCCTTTAATGTGCCCGACGTCGGATTGGAAGTCCCTTCTGTCAAACCCGTGTATATGCTGACAGTATACTCAACATTTGTCTCAGGTGTGAAAAATGAAACTGCTTTTAAGGTCTCACCGCTTTCACACGCAGAAGCCTTAAATACGTTGGCACCGTAAATGGTATCCGTATTGTAATATGTATATCCGCGCGCAACAGAACCGTCATACTGATAGTTGTTATCGTAATTGCTCTCATCATCAAACTCAAAAGCGTACGCCTTGTCAGCAGTATTTGCGTTATAATACGACATCCAAAAATATCCCGAATAACTCTGTTTATCTGTATAGGATCCCGTCGTCCAGCTGTTTCGGATAAGCCACGCTCCGTTTTCCGACGGTTGCTCTGTAAAATACTCCTTGGGAAAACTATCATCCCATCCCACTATCGTGACAGCATGATTTGTGGAATTGTTATGGCTGTCGGAATCGTAGTAGGCATTATGCTCGACATTGTATACACCCCCACTCACGGACGCAGACATACTGCTCTGCGCATAGAAACTGACTCCGATAGCACCGAGGTCCATAATAAGTTCCTTTGCTGCACGCATATCCTCTTCATTTGTCTCGTCCAGATTTATATTGTAGTAGTTTTTAAGATGAGCCCTGTCCCGATACGCATAGTCAGTATTTATCGTCTGAGGCATACCCGCCTGGTTTTGAGGATATGCCAACGCTCCCGCATCATTCGCCGCACCTGTCCACGAAGCCAGTATATTCTGCGCATAAGCCAGATTTCCGCCACGCGACATATATGTCTTACCGTCATTTGCACCTACATTACTGTCTCCCGCGGTTCCACCCAGAGGGTCTGTAACCCAGTTATATGAAAAATAGGCAAGATGAAGTTCCGAAAGATCCAGATCAGCATCCGGTATGATCCCTTTTTTTCTAAGGCTTATCTCAGCGAGCGCCATGGCCGAATGCGCCCAACATGAACCAAAGGGATTCTGATTTCTGAGGGACGGCATATAATCCTTAAAATCATCATATCCATATGACGCAGGTAACTCATTCCCCCTCAACACAGGCACATAATCATCTCCGTAATCGGAAATGCTACCGATCTCATATCCGAGATCCACATCCTGATAATTCAGGATATGCTCCTCGTAATAATCCTCCGGATAAATCTCAATTGCCTGATCCGGCTCTTTGATGCCGGCTTCCGAAGCATAAACCGAAATGGCTCCGCCCGGAACCATCATGGTCACTGACAAAAGAACGCTTACAGATCTCTGCCAGATCTTTCTCAGCAGCCAATTACGATTTCTCCCTGTTTTTTTCAATGACTGTCCTGATCTATACATTTTTTCCTCCCAACTGCAGGTTTATCATTCCGTTATACTTTTGTCCTGCCAACTCATCACCGGGACGATTCATTGGCTGTTGCATAATGATCCGCTGCCTCTGATGGATTGTAATTGACTACAGGCATAGCAAGCGAATAATTATCATTAAAGCATATCTATGTTAATACAATTTAGGCAGATCTTCCAGCTTTACAGAGAAAGCACTGTCATATAAGCTTTTCAACGCTTCTTTTGTATTGTATTTCTCAGTCAGACAAAACTCTTTGGACCAGGTCATGAAGCTCGCCCAGCCGGCTTTCTCTTTTACTATGGCTTCAGCAGAGGGGATCGTGCCCGTCTCTCCGATGAGGGTGATCTTAGGCTCAGTGGTGATCTTTGTAAGTTCATGATACAGATCAACCTGACTGTTGTGAATATGCGCTTCGGAATAAATATCCCGCGAGATCACGTCAACTACATCGTCACCCGGATATGCCTCCGGAAGCGGTGAATTCCAAACCCAGATCAGATTGTTAAGCCCGTGCACATTGGTGAAGCGGTCGTAAAGTATTCTCCACAGCTTTATCAGCGGTTTTGATCCTTTAGCCCCCCACCAAAACCAGATTCCCTCCCCCTCATGGAAGGGGCGCCACAGGATCGGTATCTGTTTTTCACAGAACGGCCTTAAAATCCCTGCCATCACATCCATATCCGATATCATGGCAAGGTTTTCCGGTGTGCCTTCGATAACAGCTTTCTCGGCATCAAACTCCGTGTTTTCCGTAAAAAATGACTTCGACCTTCCGCCCGTGGGAGAAAACCAGTGCCATGTAAAAGTTATCAAACCTTTCAATTCAGCCCACTCCCAGGCTTTTTTCAATGTTCCGTAGTTTTCCTCAACTTCCTTCATGCACTCATCATCCGTATCAAAGTAGTTGATGTTCGGCGAGTAGGACAGCAGCTCAAAACCCAGAAGCGCAGGTCTTTTTCCGGTGACATTTTCTATGTAATGCAGTTCCTCCTGCTCCATGGTCTGGGTATGCTGACCTGTAATAACCTTTTTATAAGTGATGTCTGAAAGATACTTCATGACATTTTTTACACATTCCTGTGCATTTTTGTTTTGCGGAATATAGATCTTATCACTCATAAATAAATGCTCCTTTTTACAACGAACCTGCGGCAAGCCATGAAAGATATGTGGGAAGACAATGCGCATGACCAAACTTGTCCGCGGAATCACCTCCACCCATCAGCTCCAGTATTTTTGAAGCACTTTCATCCGTTGCCGCCGCTGTCAAAAGATACAGATATGCACTTTTATCACCCGCAAGATTGCACGCAAGTCCCTTCATGCAGAAATCAGCCGGCGTCAGGCCGTTTTCTTTTGCAGTATAATAATCCTCTGTACCTTCGCCGCAGAAATCCAGAAACGCTTTTGTAAGCTCCGCCTTCTCTTCTACGCTGAAACCAAGGTACTCTGTGCCGGTTATTGCCAGAAAGCCTTTTTTCATCGCTTCCTCTTCGGCCCCGGTCATCACGATATCCTCTCCGTATCTGTTATATCCCCACTCACAGGGAGGTACATCCGTCACAAAATCAGCCGGATTGATATAATTTCTGATGTTTTTGTATTTTTTCTCACACTTTTCAGAAGCATTTACAGATACTCTCGGAGTTGCAAAAGTGTATGCAAAAACATTCTTTGCTCCGTACCTGTCAGTCATCCTTTTGGCCAGAAGATTTCCCACCGCAGCTCCTCTGCTGTGTCCAGTGATCCAGAACTTCGCCTTCGAGTCTATCTTGTTTTTCTTTATATACTTGGTGACTGCTTTGAAAAGCCTCTGTTCTGCCTTGGCAAAGCCCGCATGCGTAGCTTTTGTACCCAGATTGAAATTGCTGACCCATTCGTAATTGCCACCGGTACCTCGGATCCATACTGCTACCACCGTGTACCCGTCCAGCTTTTTGTGCCCAATAATGTACGAAACATAGTCATTATCATCCTTAGTCAC
>JAFYAD010000130.1 GCA_017540915.1 Lachnospiraceae bacterium | reverse complement strand
ATATGTGTGAAAACACGCCGGAGCCGTTGCTTAATCTCGGTAATTGCTTTGGCGTGAGACTTTTTGCGCCGGACACGGGTTCCATGGATATAGCGTCCTACTATATGACGAACTTTTTGTGCGAGACAGTGAGAGCCCTGTTAGAGAGGGCGGTTGAGGGCGGATTCAATTTCACGGACTGTCTCATAGCGCCTGACGGTTGCACCATGATGAACCGATGCGCTGAGAATATGGAGCTCTTACACGCAATGGAGGGAAATGAAAAGTTCTTCTATGAGCATATGGAGATCCCTTTCAAGGCTGATGAAAACGGCGCAGAGCTTTTGATATTGCAATGCAAAAATCATATATTAAAACCTTTGAGTAAAGTATATGGCATTGACACATCCGATGCCGCCATCAGAAGATCCGTTGAGGTTCATAACCGGGTCTGCAGCCTGATACAGGAGATAGGGGACTTCAGAAAAGAAGAGAGACCTAAAATCACAGGTTATGAATTTGCGGTGTTAACTCTGGCAACCTATGTCTGTCCCAAAGATATGCTCATAGATAAGCTTACAGAGACTTTGGAGGAGATAAGGACCAGAGAACCCGACGAGGGAAAACATCGTGCCAGGCTTGTGCTGGTGGGTTCCGAGGTGGATGATGTGGAATACATAAAGCTCATCGAGGAGTGCGGAGCTTTTGTTTGCGCGGACAGATACTGTTTCGGTTCGCTGCCGGGCAGGAAGCCTGTTGTCTTACATGAAGATGAGGATGCATTGTCACAGGTTTGCAGACATTATGTTTTCGGGTGCCAGTGTCCGAGACAGATGAACATGGAGAAGGTTTACGGCAGAAAGGCCTATGTGGATGAGATCGCGAGGGAGTATCATGCGGACGGCATCATCTATGATCAGGTGAAGTTCTGCGACCCATGGGCCTACGAGAGGCTTTCCGGATCGACGGCTCTGAGAAATGATTACGGTTATCCTGTTCTGTCCGTCGACAGGCCTTATAATATACGTGCAGGTGCGGGGCAGATGCGAACCCGCGTTCAGGCTTTCATAGAGAGCATCGAGATTAAAAAGCTGAACAGGTCATGATCGCTGACCTCGTGGCAATACATTGATAAGAGAGGGAAAGCCTGATGGGTGTTGTAAAAAATCCTAAAAAGATACCGGGTGATCAGACACACGGTGCTCTGTACGGAAAGAGAAAAAATGATAATTCCGATGACGACCATGCGGCTGCCGAGAAGCGTGCGGGTAAGGTGAGAAGACGCAGGGAGTGGCGCGGTTTCAAGGATACAATGTACGATTTTTGGAGGTGGCTTTGTACCTGGCGTGTCATGATCAGTGTATCTCTTGGCAGAGGCTTCATAAAAGGTCTTTTCAGATATCGCTGGATGGTCAACTATCTTGCGGTGCCACACATGCTGGATAAGTTTACCATCGGACAGCGAGACGAGATACTTCGCATAACCCATATAGGTATGGGCTATGTCATAAAGGATGTGGCAGTCATCATAAAACAGTGCGTCCGCGCAGACAGGCGATGCGGTAACGATAAAAAGTTTTCCGACAGGTGCGTGCTGGTGGATGAAAATGCCATGACATCATTTTTGATGGGGTTTCCGGGGCTTAAAGCCCTGCAGCGAGAGGTGCCCACTCTGTTTGCTGCGAACCTGATCAATCAGAATTCGCAGCTTCATTATCTCGATGTGGCTCAGGCCTTCGGAATTCCCGGAGATGTTTGTCCCATGCCCGAGGCGGAGGCAGGTATTTCCATAGAGGATGATTTTGTGGTGGCGGGAAGATGCGCGGTACAGGTAAATACTACCTGCGACGGCTCCATGTTAGGCAACGGCATCATAGCAAAGCGTCTTGAAAAAGAGTACGGAATACCGACGTTTCAGATGGCATCTCCCCTGCGCCACAGGAGCGAGGATGTGCAGAAATATGCGGCGGAAGAGATAAAGGCAGCAATCGCCTTTCTGGAGGAAAAAACCGGACAGAAATGGGATTGGGACGCATATTTTGCCGCTGCAAAGAGAGTGAACATGACCACCCGTACCCGCCTTGAGTGGCTGGATGTAAACTCCACTGACTATCCCCAGTTCTTCGGGGCGGTATTTTCCCTGTATAACGACACCAATTACATGGGAAACTGCGGTCGCTCGGTAGAGTTCCCAACCATCGATGCGAAGATAATGAAGCTGGTGAAAAAGGGCTACGAGAAAAAGACCATGCTGGGCAGAGAGTACCGCCACAGATGCATGGTGTGGGGTGTTCAGCCGCAGTATGTCATCGATATGCTGTACTGGATGACGCTGTGCTGGGGAGTCGTGCCCCTTACGGACATGTTGTCTGTGGTCATAGAAAAGGAGATCGCCGAGGAGGACACACCGGAAAACCGCCAGCAGGCATACTACGACATGGCTTACTTAAGCGAGAACATGATCATGCGCAATCACACTCACGGTGGCTACCAGGTTCTGGTGGATCAGCTCTGGGAGTACTGTGAGCGCATGAATGCCGACATGGTGATGATGTGGGAACACATGGCGTGCAAGGCATTGGTTGGAATGCACGGACAGTTCGAGGAGCAGGCAAGACAGCGGGGAATACATCTTGTGTGGGTAACCCACGACCTCTGCGATCCCAGAATGGCTTCCAGAAATGAGATCCGTGAGCAGTTCAACCGTTACATGCGTACCGTCATGCGGGAAGAACCCATAGATCCCACCATCGAATACATTCCGGATGACTTTGCTTGGTAGGGAGGTTCGATAATGTCGAAGACATTATTTGTAATCGAACCGACCGATTGGTCACGATTGCCTGTCAATCGTGACATTACTATAATGGGCATGAGGATGGGGCCCGCAAAGCGGGAGGAGCCCGGATATCGGTGAGTCGAACATGTAAATTGACAGGAAGGAAAAATAATCATGTTAAAGATCATTATAATAATAGCAATCGTTCTGGTCGCATTGTTCCTGCTTCTGTTCGGTATATATTTTTTCAATCTCGATATGAAGCTGATAGTCAATGTTATAGCTCCATTGCTGGAAAAATATCATGACAACAAAAAACACGATCAGTATGTTTGAGGGAGTGTAACTCTTAATACTCACAGTCTATTGGGGAGGTGAGGCATGATCACATGAATGTGGTCGTGCCGGAATACACCTTAAAACAGCTGTGAATAGTATTATATATTTTTTATAATGGCCGATATAGAGATTATCATGGATGATGTCACAATACGGGGTGCACACCGATAGGGTGAACAGTGCAAAGGGATTTGCTCCTTATAAAAATCTAAAAGGAGTGATTATATGTATGTGACAAACAGTAGTATTTCTATGTCCTCGGCCAGAAGATATGCCTCGGGGACAAAAAGTTCTGTGGCTGTGGGCAGAAACAGTCTGTCTGTAGGAAGTCTTATCTCCGGTTTCTCATCGGACTATACCCTGAAAGGACGCAGTTTAGCGGAAAACAGAGTTTTTCAGTACGACGGCAGTGGTGAAAAAAATGATTCCTTCGGCGATGCCCTGTCAAAAAGATGGGAGAATGCAGAAGTGGGCAAAACTGAGCCGGTATCGGCATCGGAGCGTTTCAGTTCCTTGTTCAGGCTGAGGATGCAGTGCGTAAACTATCTGCTTGATCTTTTGTTTGGCAGGAATAACCGTATCCTGCGCGGATCGGATACCTCTTTCGCAGACGGAACCGGAGCAGGAAACTCAATCGGAGCAGGGAACGCATCCGGAGCAGGGGATGTGTCCGGTCAGGGTGATGCTGTCGGTAATGCAGGCAGTATCAATCTTTCATACACTTACATGGAGAGTGAGGATACATCTTTTTCCACTACGGGGAAGGTGGTAACGTCTGACGGACGCAGCATTGATTTTAATCTTGAACTTACCATGTCCAGGCGATTTATGGAGGAGAGCAGCGCGGTCATCAATTTTGAAGAACCGAGGCTGACGGATCCATTGGTCATAAACCTTGATGCACCGGCGACAGCCTTTTCGGATCAGAAGTTTTTCTTTGATCTGGATGGTGACGGTCATGAGGAATACATCTCAAAACTCGGCAGCGGAAGCGGCTTTCTGGCGTTAGATAAGGACGGAAATGGTCATATAGACAACGGCCGTGAGCTGTTTGGGACGTCAAGCGGAAACGGCTTCTATGATCTCTCGGCCTATGATGAGGATGGGAACGGCTGGATCGATGAAGCGGATGAGATCTTTGACAAGCTTCTGATCTGGAGTTTCGATGAGAATGGAAATGAAGTTCTGACCGGCCTCGGTAAAGCGGGAGTCGGCGCCATATATCTGGGCAGCAGCGACACCGCTTTCAGCGTAAAAGATATGTCCAACAACACCAACGCTCTCATACGCAGCACCGGAATGTTCCTCTACGAAAACGGAGGCGCAGGCACCGTGCAGCAGGTTGATATTGCGGGATGATGTTATTAACAAATACTAAAAAGACCATGACAAAAGCGGCGAAGGTGATTCGCCGCTTTTATGTTGCCCTGATTTAATCTCTATAAGATGATCTTATTTGAAATATCTGTCCAGCATGCCCTTGAGAGCCTTGCCGTGTCTTGCCTCGTCGCGAGCCATCTCGTGAACGGTATCGTGGATGGCATCAAGACCGTATTTCTTGGCCATGGTGGCAAGTTCTGTCTTGCCTGCGGTAGCACCGAACTCGCAGTCTACACGCCAAGCCAGGTTGTCCTTGGTGGTGGCTTTCATCTTGGGCTCGAGCTCCTCACCTAAAAGTTCCGCGAATTTTGCTGCGTGCTCTGCCTCTTCGAATGCAGCCTTCTCCCAATAGAGACCGATCTCCGGATATCCCTCTCTGTGCGCGATACGTGCCATGCAAAGATACATGCCAACCTCTGAGCACTCGCCTGTGAAGTTCGCCTTGAGCTGATCGAGAATGTACTGCTTGTCAGCTTCGGGGATATCTGCATTATCTTTTACTGTCTTGCCGTAGATACCGTAAACATGCTCAGCTGCCAGTGTCATCTCGCCTTCCTGTTTTTTGAATTTGTCAGCCGGAACATGACATACCGGACATTCTGCCGGTGGTTCGTCGCCTTCATGTACATAACCGCATACGCTGCATACCCATTTTGCCATTGTGTAATCCCTCCTTCTACATCATATGTTCCCTGCGGGCTTTAACCTGTGATCCTGCAGGTTTTTCAACCTTCATAACATCATTAATAATGTATCATCTATTGAAAAAAGTGTCAACTTTTGTTATTGTATTTATTGGTGTCCAAAGTGCCCTGTAAAGGGGGTAGATAAGTTCATTCTGAGGGTGATTCCGGAGGTTGTTATGGAGATAGAACGCAAATTTATTCCGAGAGAGATTCCGGAGCTTGACAAATTCGAAAAGAAAAGGATTGAACAGGGGTATCTTTGTACGGATCCGGTTGTCAGGATCAGAAAATCCGATGATGATCATTATATGACCTATAAGGGCAGGGGGCTGATGGCCAGGGAGGAATACAACCTGCCTCTGAATGAAGAGTCCTATATTCACCTGCGGCCGAAATGTGACGGGAATTTCATAGAAAAAGACCGTTATCTCATACCTTTAGGAAAGGAGTATGATGATCTGACGGTTGAGCTTGATGTTTTTGACGGGATCTTAAAGGGGCTTGTGCTGGCGGAGGTGGAGTTTACCGATGAAAAGCAGGCAACTTCCTTTGTGCCGCCGGAGTGGCTGGGGGAGGACGTTACCGGGGACTTAAGATATTATAACAGCAGGATGATATCTGCCGATCCGGCAGATATTATCGGCAGGTCGTGACTGTTTCAAAAATCGCAGTCGATAACTTGACTATATCGGCAAAATTTTGTATAATCTTTTAGATGCTTGTTGGTGAACGACAGTGGGGGGATTTTTATGGAAAAAGAAGACATCATGGAAAAAGCTGATATCAGTGAGGATCTCAAAGCCATTGACAGGTGTATTAAGCAGATCAGGGATATTGCCAGCGGTCTCGGTAAGATGGAGCACAATCAGAAGATACTTGCATTGAATGCGTCCATTGAGGCGGCCAGGGCAGGCGAGGCAGGCAAGGGCTTTGCCATAGTGGCCAAGAAGGTTGAGTCACTGGCCGGTGATATAGGCAAGAGTAATGCGGCTATCAATGCCAAGATGAATGAGCTTCAGGACCTTATGGAAAAGCTGCTCAAGTAAACGCGTGTATATTAGAGTTATTGCTCGGAGCCGGGGATTATTGCCCGGCTCCGAATTGTTGAGGGAATGAATTGCTCGCGGTAAATACCGGATCTTTACAAAATAAAAGGATAAAAGGAGAGAGAGATGTCCAAGATAATTTTAACGGGAGACAGACCGACGGGAAGGCTTCACATAGGCCATTATGTCGGTTCATTAAGACGCAGGGTCGAACTTCAGAATTCGGGTGAATATGACAAAATATTCATTATGATAGCAGACGCACAGGCGCTGACAGACAACGCCGAGCACCCGGAAAAGGTGAGGGAGAACATCATTGAGGTTGCATTAGACTACCTTTCCGCGGGGATAGATCCGGAAAAGTCGAATATCCTGATACAGTCGATGGTGCCTGAGCTGACGGAACTCAGTTTTTATTATATGAATCTCGTTACAGTATCACGCCTTGAGAGAAATCCCACTGTGAAGACCGAGATCAAGATGCGCAATTTTGAGACTTCGATACCCGTAGGCTTCTTTACATATCCTATAAGCCAGGCTGCGGATATAACTGCATTTAAGGCCACTACCGTTCCTGCAGGTGAGGACCAGGAACCCATGCTGGAGCAGACTAGGGAGATTGTGCGCAAGTTCAACAGCGTGTACGGTGAGACGCTGGTGGAGCCGGAGATACTGCTGCCTGACAATAAGGCCTGCTTAAGGCTTCCGGGCACTGACGGCGATGCCAAGATGAGCAAATCCCTCGGCAATTGCATATATCTGGCGGATCCGGAGGAAGAGGTCAACAAACGCGTTATGACTATGTTTACCGATCCCCTTCATCTCAAGAAAGACGATCCCGGACATATTGAGGGAAACACGGTGTTTACATATCTGGAAGCGTTCTCAAAGCCTGAGCATTTTGCAGAGTTCTGGCCGGAATACGCAGGGATAGAGGAACTTGAGGACCATTACAAGAGAGGCGGACTGGGGGATGTTGCGGTCAAGAAGTTCCTTCAGAAAGTCCTGAATGCGGAGCTTGCGCCTATAAGAGAGAAACGCCATTACTGGGAAAAACACATTACCGATGTTTACGACATTCTCAAAAAAGGCACGGATGAGGCGAGGAAGGTGGCATCACAGACCTTGTCCGATGTGAGAAATTCCATGAAGATCAATTACTTTGAAGATGCGGCTCTCATTGCGGAGCACGTAAATAAATATAAAGACTGACCTTGGACGGATGGGCTTCGTCCAACGGATCTTATACGGGAGGTAAGGGAATGCCTGAAAAAAAGAAAAACGTCGAAAAGAGCGGACACATGAACAATAAGGCTATGATGTCCCTCTCGGAGGAGCTTAACAAAAAATACGATTATCTGGTGGAGAGCTGTCTGAAATCCGGCACTATCGATCAGGCCTTATATGTGGAATATGAAGTCAAGAGGGGGCTGAGAGATTCAAACGGAGCCGGTGTTCTGACGGGACTCACCGAGATCTCTGATGTAAAGGCTTTTGATTTTAACGGCGGGCGCAAGATACCTGCTGACGGTACGCTGCACTATCAGGGTGTTGACGTGGTGGATCTTGTGAAGGGTATCGGAGACAGACAGTACGGCTTTGAGGAGACTACATACCTTCTGCTGTTCGGTCGTCTGCCTAACAGAGACGAGTTTAAAAGCTTTTGTCAGATAATCTCTGATCTCCAGGAGGTTTCGGGGCAGTTTTTGAGGGATGTCATCATGAAAGCCCCCTCGGAGAATGTTATGAACGGGCTTATGCGTAGCGTCCTGTCTCTTTATTCCTATGATGAGGCACCGGATGATATCTCGGTGGAGAATGTTCTGCTGCAGTGCCTCCAGCTTATAGCTAAGCTACCCATCATCGCGGTTTATTCATATCAGTCATACCAGCATATCCGACTTGAAAATGATTTCCTGATCAGGGTTCCGAAGAAGGGGTATTCGACTGCAGAGAACATTCTGTATATGCTCCGTGAGGACGGTAAATTTACGGAACTTGAGGCGAAGGTTTTGGATACCGCTCTGATAATACATGCAGAACACGGCGGTGGTAATAACTCTACATTTACAAATCACGTGGTAACGTCCTCGGGAACGGACACATATTCAGCGATGGCGGCCTCTATAGCATCCCTGAAGGGACCAAAGCATGGCGGCGCGAACCTTAAGGTGCTGCAGATGTTTGACGACCTCAAGGAAAATGTCAAGGACTGGAATGACGAAAATGCGCTGAGAACATATCTCCAGAATATCCTGGACAGAAAGGCATTTGACAACAGCGGTCTTATATACGGAATGGGACATGCTGTATACACATTGTCCGATCCGAGACAGGTGGTGCTCAAAGATTTTGCGGAGAAACTTGCCGATGAGAAGGGCATGACCGAGGAGCTGAGACTGTATGAGAACGTTGAGCGCCTTGCCAAGGAACTCATAGTCGCAAACCGCACTACTTTCAAACCGATCTGTGCAAACGTGGACTTTTACAGTGGCTTTGTATATACGATGCTGGGTATCCCCAGGGAACTTTTTACACCGATTTTTGCTATTGCGCGTATATCAGGCTGGAGTGCACACAGGCTTGAGGAACTTGTCAATAAGGGCAAGATAATCCGTCCGGCATACAAATATGTGGGACACTGGGTTGATTTCATACCCATGGATGAGCGATAGTCAGGATTCGATTACGAATCGTGCCATTTCACATTGGACGAGGAGGTAATATGGAAACATTACTTTTATTTATCGCCGATGTACGCGGATTTATCAATAAGGACAGGTTTAACAGATATTTTAACTGCATGCCGGAGGTTGTGAGGGAAAAGATCCTGGAACTGAAAAATGACAAGGCCAAAAGGCAGACACTGGGCGGATGGTCGCTGCTGTGCGGCGCCATGACGGACGAACTCAATGCCATAAACGTAGAGGATTTCTCAAAGGCCGATGTTATGTATATGGAGCACGGAAAACCGTTTTTGAGCGGAATGAGCGATCTTCATTTCAATATATCCCACTCCGGAGATTACGCCATCTGTGCGGTTTCCGATACTGAGGTCGGCTGCGATATAGAGAAGACGGGTGAACTTAATATGAATCTCGCAGAACGTTTTTTTACTCCGGAAGAGAAGAGCATCATCAGATCTTCGGACGACTTCTTTAAGATCTGGGTCAAAAAAGAGAGCGTTATCAAATGCACCGGAGAGGGCATGAGCAGGGGGCTGGATACATTCAGTGTACTGTCAAATAAGGTGGAGATAGACGGTGAAGCAATGTATACGGGGCTCGCAAAGGCTCCTAACGGCTACAAGATAGCGGTCTGCAATTACATCGAGCATAACAAAGCAAGGTTTATAACCAAGACATTTAATTAGCTTTTTTCGTTGAAACGACGGGGAATGATCATAAATGGTTGTGAGTGGTTACAGTTTGTTAACAATTCGTTCACATTTTAACAAAAAATTTACAAATTCAGACCCCTTTTGAGGCTGTTTTATCAAGATTTATTGTATGCTTTCAACAAAATGACCAAAAACATGATAAAATTCCAAAAAATTGCTTGCAAATATGTATAAATTGTTTTATATTTATTCATGTCGAAAACGTGTGGGGTAAAACCCATATCTTCAATCATTCAAAGGAGGAAGAAAAACGAAATGAAGAAGAAGGTAATTAGCGTATTGCTTGCTTCTGCAATGGTAGCTACAGTATTTACCGGTTGCGGCGGCAATACCAGCACAGGTTCTACAGGTACAGACACATCAACATCAACAGATGCAGGTTCAACAGACGCAGGCTCAACAGACACAGGCTCAACAGACACAGGCTCAACAGATACTGCTGCAGCACCGGCTGCTGAGGGCTCAGTTCTCAACATCCACTGCTGGAATGAGGAGTTCAAGTCTCGTCTTACAGATCACTATCCGGGATATGAGGCAGTTGATGCTACAACCGGTAAGATCGGTGATGTAACAGTTAAGTGGGATATCACTCCTTCTGATGACAATGCTTACCAGAACAAGCTTGATGAGGATCTTCTTGCTCAGGAAAGCGCTGCAGCTGATGACAAGATCGACCTTTTCCTTGTAGAGGCTGACTACGCACTTAAGTATGTTGATACAGATTACACAATGGCAGTTACAGACCTTGGTCTTACAGCTTCTGACCTTGCTAATCAGTACAAGTACACACAGGATATCGTTACAGATTCTAACGGCGTTCTGAAGGGTGTTTCTTGGCAGGGCTGCCCGGGTATCCTTTTCTACAACAGAGACATCGCTCTTGAGGTTCTTGGAACAGAGGATCCGGCAGAGGTTCAGGCTTATGTTTCAGACTGGGCTACATTCAATGACACAGCTTCTAAGATGGTAGAGAACGGTTACAAGATGACCGCTACTGTTAACGATTCATATCGTGTATACTCTAACAACGTTACTTCAAAGTGGGTAGAGAACGGTGTTATCAACATCGATCCTAACATCGTTGCATGGGTTAACGACTCTAAGGCACTCGTTGATGAGGGCGCTACAGGTACTGCAGAGCTTTGGTCAGATGACTGGTCAAAAGGTTTCTACGGTGATGTATTCTGCTACTTTGGACCCGCTTGGCTGATCAACTTCTGTATGGCAGATGGTGAGGAAGGCTCAGTTGCTACCAACGGACGTTGGGGCGGCACAGTAGGACCGCAGGGCTTCTACTGGGGCGGAACATGGATCTGCGGTGCTACAGGCACAGACAACCCGACACTCGTTGGTGACATCATGAAGACTATGACTTGTGATGCTAACGTTCTTAAAGAGATCGTTGAGAAGGATGATGACTTCGCAAACAACACTGTTGCTATGGCTGAGATGGCTGCTTCTGATTACTCTTCACGTATCCTCGGTGGACAGAATCCGCTCCAGATGTACATGGACGGTGCTGCATCTATCGACCTTTCAAACATTTCTGCATATGATCAGGGATGTAACGAAGAGTTCCAGGGTGCTATGAAGGATTACTTCGAAGGCAATGCTACATATGATCAGGCTGTTGAGAAGTTCTACACAGCTATCCTTGAGAAGTATCCGGCACTTTCACGCTAATCACTGGCGTATAGAGCTGAATTTTATAGGGGCGTCGTTTATGCGGTGCCCCTATTCTCTTCTGTTTTGACACATTTTGTTCCCTGATGGAGCCCGGCTTAGAGCTCACAATAGTGTTTGTGAGCTCTAAATCCGTGCTTTACGAAAAAAAGGAGGTTAAAATGAGCAAGGGGGCTGTTACAAACACAAACAATCACAAAGCAGTCAGCTACAACAAATGGGGTTACATTTTCCTGGTACCGTTCCTTGTAGTATATGTGATCTTCAGTCTTATTCCGTTGGTTCAGACCATCTACAATAGTTTCTTCGAAAACTATATGGACGGACTCAAGCAGATCGGACCGAATTTTGTAGGATTACATAATTACATCGAACTTCTGAGCAAGGGAGATGTTTGGAGTTATGCGGGTAACACTATTATAATGTGGCTGATCTGTTTCATTCCGCAGATCTGTCTTTCACTTCTTTTGGGAGCATGGTTCTCCAGCGTTTCACTGAAGCTTAAGGGACAGCGTTTCTGGAAGACGGTTATATACCTTCCGAACCTTATCATGGCATCCGCTATGGCGATGTTGTTCTTTACATTATTTGCAGATGGAGGTCCGATAAATTCCATCCTTATATCAATGGGAATACTGACTGAGCCTTTCCATTTCCTTTCAAATACAGGTTCGGCTCGTAATCTTATAGGATTCATGAACTGCCTTATGTGGTTTGGTAATACTACCATCCTTTTGATGGCAGGTATGATGGGTATTGATCCTTCTATATTCGAGGCTGCCGAGGTTGACGGTGCTTCCGCTACCAAGACATTCTTCAAGATCACGCTTCCTCTTTTGAGACCCATCACCGTATATGTTGTCGTAACTTCTCTTATCGGTGGTCTGCAGATGTTCGATATCCCGCAGATCCTTACCAACGGTACAGGTGATCCCATGAGAAAGACCATGACGCTCATCATGTTCCTCAACAAACACCTTTACAGCAAGAACTATGGTATGGGTGGCGCTCTTTCGGTTATGCTGCTCATCATCACCGGTGCTCTTTCGTTTGCAATATTTAAGTTTACCGGTAATGACAAGATCGCAAAGAAAGGTTAATGAGAGGGGGACGATAAAATGGCAAGTAGAGAGAGTAGTAAAGGCGCTAACATTAGAGCCAGACGTACGGTTGCGTATGTTGTACTTACGATCATCACATTCTTTTGTTTAATATGGTTTTATATTTTGTTCATCAATGCTACAAGATCCAATGCGGCATTGACAAAGGGTTTCACCCTTATACCCGGCAATATGCTGTTCACCAACTTTAAGAACCTTCAGGCCGGTACGATTCCGATCTGGAACGGTATGTTGAACAGTATCATTGTATCCGGTCTTTCGGCTGTGTTGTCGGTTTATTTCTCAGCCATGACTGCATATGCGATCCACGCATATGACTTCAAACTTAAGATAGCTCTTTATACATTCATTCTGGCTATCATGATGATACCGACACAGGTATCTGCGCTTGGTTTCATCAGATGGATGAGAACACTGGGTCTTATGGACAGCTTTGTACCGCTGATCGTTCCTACCATCGCAGCTCCTGTAACATTCTTCTATATGAAGCAATATATGGATTCAACACTTCCTCTTTCACTTATAGAGGCAGCGCGAATCGATGGATCCGGAGAGTTCAAGACCTTTAACCAGATCGTTATACCGCTTATGAAGCCGGCTATTGCAGTACAGGCAATCTTCACATTCGTTTCAAGCTGGAATAACTACTTCACTCCGGCATTGATACTTAGCACGGATAATAAAAAGACACTGCCTATCCTTATCGCTATGTTGCGTGCAGCTGACTGGCTGAAGTTTGATATGGGTCAGGTTTATGTTATGATCGCATTCTCAATCTTCCCGGTTATCGTGGTATACCTTATACTTTCAAAATACATCGTTGGTGGTGTTACACTTGGTGGCGTAAAGGGCTGATCCCGATTTTCGGCATTTTTCAAAAAAGTTTCAGGAAAGTGTCTTTGCCTGTTGACAAGGACACTTTTCCTGTGTTATACTGT
>JAFYAD010000129.1 GCA_017540915.1 Lachnospiraceae bacterium | reverse complement strand
TCAAGTACAAGGCGCTGAGAGATCCTGATGGCAACCCCTTGCGTTTCTGTATTTGCGGCGTATATGAGCCGGTCAAAGGAGATGATTTTTACTGGAATGAAAAAGACGGAGAGTTCGACGATATGGGACTCATGGAACCCGCTCTTTTTGACAGGCTCTTTACGGGTGAGAATGCAGGAAGATACAATCTTTTGTGTTATTACACAGCACGTTTTGAATATGAGGATCTGGGTTACAGGGATGTGGACAGCCTCATAGAGAAAACGGATTATTATGTTAATGAGAGCCCGTACCGTACTGTAATAGACGAGCCCGGTTATATGGAGGTGCTGGAGGATTATAAGGCCAAGCAGGCCAGGATCAGCGCAACTCTTGCGATCCTGCAGTTTCCTGTGCTGATAATGCTGGCAGCCTTTCTTCTCATGATATCTTCGCAGATGTATGAGATGGAGAGAAACGAGATATCCGTGATAAAGAGCCGCGGAAGTTCAGGCTTCCAGATATTCATGCTCTATCTTTATCAGGCATTGACACTGGTGATAACAGGCGCGTTGTTTGGTATACCTCTGGGAATGTTATTTGCTTCGCTGCTGGGGTCTACCAGAAATTTCCTGGTATTTGATCTGAGCGAGACCATGAGCATCAGCTTTAACAGCTCTGCTGCGATATACGCCGGCGGAGCAATGTTCGCGGCGCTTCTGTGCCTCACGTTACCTGCTATCAAGCACAGCAGGGTTTCCATAGTAGGGCTCAAGCAGCAGAGAGTGACCAGAAAAAAACCGCTGTGGGAGCGTCTTTATCTTGATTTTATCATCATGGCAGTGGCGTTTTACGCATATTACAGCTTCAGCAAAAGCTCTTCAGATATGGCTGAGAGCGTGCTGAACCGC
The DNA here is from genome assembly GCA_017540915.1 of Lachnospiraceae bacterium. The sequence continues at coordinate 1,854 of JAFYAD010000129.1, read as the reverse complement.
AAGGCTTTGGATCCGCTCCTGTATCTTTCATCATCATTGATGATCATAGGACTGGGTCTGCTCTTTCTGCGTTTGCAGCCCCTGTTCCTCAGGGTGATATACTGGCTCGGAAAGAGATTCTGGCATCCGGCTCCTTATATCGCCTTCATGGAAAACATAAAGAACGGGCGCAAGCAGCAGCTTATCATGCTGTTTTTGCTGATGACGGTGTCCCTCGGTATGTACCACTCCACCGTAGCCAGGACCATCGTGGAGAATGCTGTCAGAAATACGGATTATGCTGACGGATGTGATCTGATATTCAGAGAGGTATGGCAGCAGACCGTAGATACCAACGGAGCCAGCACAGGCATATATGTGGAGCCTGATGTTACAAAATATGTGGATGCTCCTTTTGCGGAGTCATTTACCAGGGTGTACAACCTGACGAATGTGGAGGCAGATGCCGGGAAAGCCGGAAAACTGCCGGTGAATCTGATGGGAATACATACCAAGGAATACGGCAGTCTCACCTGGGTTGATACGGAGCTTAACGGACAGCAGTATTATAAGCTGTTGAACGAGCTGGCGGTGGTTGAGGACGGACTTCTGGTATCCGCCAATTTTCGGGACAAACAGGGACTTAAAACCGGAGACAGCATCACCTGCAAAAATGAAAACGGCAAGAGCTTTTCCGGAGTGATCCTGGATTTCTTTGATTACTGGCCGGGTTATGCCTCAAGGGTGAACGTGCAACAGGCTGACGGCACTATAACCGTAGAGGATTCCTATCTTGTGGTAACTCATTTTTCACTGCTCAAGGAAAAACTCGGTGACGAGCCATACGAGGTAATGGTGAAGATGAAGCCGGACGCAAAAGAATCCGATGTGAATGCCTGGTTGACTGATAAAAAGGTGAGACTTACCAGATATGTCAATCGAAACGTAGATTTAGAGAACGCACAGACGGATCCTCTGTTACAGGGAACCAACGGAGTGCTGACCATGGGCTTTGTGGTAACGCTGATATTGTGCGCAGTCGGATATCTCATATACTGGATCATGTCACTCAAGGAGAGAGAGCTGGTATTCGGTGTGCTGAGAGCTTCCGGAATGCACACGGCAGAACTTTTCTTCATGCTGTTTCTGGAGCAGCTGTTCTGTGGAGTGCTGTCCATCGTGGCAGGGCTTGGCATAGGAAAGCTCACATCAGAACTTTTCGTGCCGATATTGCAGCAGGTATATGCATCTTCGATACAGCTCCTTCCCATGGCGCTCATAACCCGAGCAGAAGATCTGTGGAGACTTGTTGCTGTGATCGCTGCAGTTTTGATCATATGTCTGGCAGTCTTAAGTGTACTGTTGTTAAAGATGAATGTAGCTAAGGCTCTTAAGCTGGGAGAAGAATAGTATGTCAAATGTTATAGAGCTTGAGAATATTTACAGGAGCTTTCCGGTTCCGGGAGGGGAATTCATGGCATTGAAGGGCATAACTGCCCAAATCCCCGAGTCCTGTTTTGTGATATTGAAAGGGCGTTCCGGATCCGGTAAGACTACCCTGCTAAACATAATCTGTACCCTGGATAAGCCAACCAGCGGAGTGGTGAAGCTTGAAGGGCATGACGTAGCGGAGCTCACCGACTATCAGAAAGAGGAGTTAAGACGCAAAAAAATGGGCTTTGTCTTCCAGTCGGTGTCGCTGATACCTTCGCTGAATGCCTTTCAGAATGTGGAGTTTTCCATGCGTATGGCGGGCATAGCACCGGGACCGGAGCGTGACAGAAGAGTAGAGGAATGTCTTCGCATGGTGGGGCTTAAAAACCGTATGACACACATGCCGGCTGAGATGTCCGGCGGTGAGCAGCAGCGAGTTGC
>JAFYAD010000128.1 GCA_017540915.1 Lachnospiraceae bacterium | reverse complement strand
TGTTTGAAGCTTTTTTATGTGCATTCATTTATACATGAGTGATACCGTCAATCTGCTTACCTGCAGGACAGCCGTTGACCGGGCTGAACCGGATAACCAGAAGATACGGCCATGCTTTGCTCCGGCCCCGGTCATTGATGATGAGACTTATTTTGACCCGGATGCCAGAGAGAGATGACTTTTTGCTTTTTGAAATAAACAAGAGATTGTGCTATCTTAGTATATATCAATGTTTTGAAAGGAATGATTAAATGCAGACAAGAGTTAGCGTTGTTATACCCTTTTATAATGTGATAGATTACCTGCCGGAATGTGTCGATTCCGTACTGTCACAGTCATTGCCCGAGGTTGAAGCCATACTTGTGGATGATGGCTCTGATGATGGTTCGGAAAAGCTGGCAGATGAATATGCAAAGAAGTATCCGGACAGGGTAAAGGTCATCCATCAGAAGAATAATGGCGCTGCAGTGGCAAGGAATGCAGGCTTTGATATCGCAGAAGGAGACTATATTCATTTCCTCGACAGCGATGACAGACTGAAGAAAAATGCCATGCAGGTGCTTACAGATGAAGCCGCATCGAAAGATCTGGATATCCTGTTTTTCTCGGCAGAGGTATTCTCTACCGATCCGCTTCTTGCCGGTGATGTAATATCACATAAGGATGAGTTCATTATCCGGTCCGATACAGGAAAGGTAATGGGAGGACGGGAGAGTCTCTTAAAGTTCTATGAGACTACAAAGAACGAGTATCCGGTTGCTGCATGGCGCAGGCTCTACAGGAGGAGCTTTCTGGAAGAATGCGGTGTGCGTTTCCCGGACGGAGTTATACACGAGGATGAGCATTTCGGTTTTTTCACCCAGTACTATGCGAAAAGGCTGGAACAGATCGGAGAGATACTGCTGGAGAGAAGACTTAGGCGTGATTCAGTCATGTACAGTAAAAAACTCATGGATTCGGTTCTCGGATATAAATGCGTTTATCTGAAGCTTATAGATTTTATCGAGCAGACGGATCTGTCCGATGAGGACAGGAAGCTTATGATCACACACAGCGAACGTCATATTTTCCATACGATCCTGTTTTATCTGGAAGCTGATGAAGAAGAAAGAAGTAAATGCCGTCCTGTGATCGAGAGTTATCTGGAGAGGGCACGTAAATATCAGGAATACTATACGAAACCGGTACAGCGGGGAATGAGATTTTTTGAGGGAGAACTGCCGGAGGACGAAGTTCAGCTCCCTGCCTTCCCTTTCCTTTGTTATGAATGAGCATATGAAGATACAAAACCAATATATAGACAGATTTGCCGGGGCACTGGAGGAGACTGAGTTTAAAAGGCGTCATGAGACGGCTGCCGACTATACCAAAGGGATAGAAATGCTTATTGATGCTTTTTGTGCACATAAAGCGGATGGGAGCAATGTATATTTCATTGGAAATGGAGGGAGTGCCGCAATAGCCGGTCACATGTCGGCTGATTATCTGAAGAATGGCAGACTGTCTGTTGTGTCGATGTACAGTTTCCCTACTATAACCTGTCTTGGAAACGATTTCTGCTATGATGATATATTCTCCAAACAGCTTGAAATGATCTCCAAGAAGGGAGAACTCCTGGTAACGATCAGCAGCTCCGGTGAATCCGAGAATATTTATCGGGCTGTCATGACGGCAAAAGAGAGGGACATGGATGTTATTACGCTGACGGGATTTCGACCGGATAACCGGATCAGAGATCTAGGGGATGTAAGTGTATATGTCCCGTCAGAAGAATATGGTATAGTGGAGGCTATTCATAATCTGATATTGCAGCAGGTTGTGGATGAGATAGTGGCCGGAACATGAAGAAACCCGCGGTTTTCCTTGACAGAGACGGTGTGCTGACCGTAGAACATCTGATAATAACTCCTCCGGACAGAACAGAGATATTTCCTTATGCAAAAGATTGCGTGGATCGGATACATGAGCGGGGCTACCTGGCAATAGTGATCACAAATCAGGAAGGGGTGGCAAAAGGAATATTCTCAATAGATGAGCTGATCCGTATAAATGAACGGTTGATCGATGTTACGGGAGTAGATGATATTTTCTTTTGCCCACATCACCCGGAAGGAACTGTAAGGGAATATACCTGCATCTGCGACTGCAGGAAGCCGAAAACAGGGCTGATCCGCAAGGCTGTGGAGAAATACGGCATAGATACTGACAGGTCATATATGGTCGGAGACAGGGCAGGTGATATACTTGCAGGAAAAAATGCCGGCCTTAAGACTGTACTGGTTGACAGCGGATATGGCATATCCCGGCTTGAGGAGCCTGTAGAAGCAGACTATCATTGTGCCGATCTTAAAGATTTTGTATCCGGGATACTTATATAGCAGCAAGGAGAGCGCCGGTGAAAGATTCAAAGATGATCCAAAAGGTTATGTTCAGGTTGTTACCTGTTCAGATATTGCTGGCATCCGTAGGAAGTATAAACGGTATTGTATCAAGCCTTTTTGCGGGTAATTTTGTCGGCGTCAAGGCAATGACTGCCGTTGGCCTGTATGCTCCTTATAATCTGGCTATAGTAGCGATAACTGCCATGCTTGTCGGCGGAGCAACGATCATTTGCGGGGAGCATATCGGAAGAAATGATCCGGCAGGTATACAGAATGTATTTGCCCTTGACATTGCCTTATCCGGGATAATAAGCCTTATTGTGACAGCGGGACATCTGGTTTTCGGAATGGTCGGAAGTTTTATCCATGTTACCGATGACCCCGAGATCAGCAGGATGCTCACCTTATATGTGCTGGGACAGGCCATAGGTGTGATACCGCTGATGCTCGGCAGCCAGCTTTCGGCATTTCTTTCGCTGGACAACAAGGGGAAAAGGACTACGCTGGCCGGGCTCATGTATATTATCGTGAATTTTCTCCTTAATTACATCTTTGTGGGAGTCATGGGGTTGCAGGCCCTGGGGCTTGCTCTGGCTCCATCTGTCGGACTTTGGGCATATTTTCTGATACAGGCTCCTTATTTTATGAAAAAGACATCCCCCATGCACTTTACTGTAAAGGGGATAAACTGGAATGAATCTGTAAAAATCCTCAAGATAGGTGTGCCGGGGGCAGCAGGTAATGTCTACAATGCAATTCGTGGAGTGATCGTGAACTCACTGATACTTACGCATGTGGGGGCTGTGGGTATATCGGCCTTTACAGCGGCTAATTCCTTTCTTTCATTATTCTGGGCAATACCCGGCGGAATGGTTGTCGTATCACGTATGATGATGAGCGTCAGTGTAGGCGAGGAAGACCGCAAGTCACTTAATGATACGATGAAGACAGCTTTGTTCAATTTCATACCTATTATGTTCGCGATCGCCGTTATCATCATGGTGTTTGCAGAGCCGTTCACAAGGCTCTATTACAGGGATCCGTCAGATCCTGTCTATATGATGACGGTAATGGGCTTCAGGATCCTGCCCTTCTGTATGCCGCAGATCGGAAGAGCACACGTCTGAACTCCAGTCAC
>JAFYAD010000127.1 GCA_017540915.1 Lachnospiraceae bacterium | reverse complement strand
GGTCCTAACGGAGCAGGAAAATCCACGATCATAAGACATATTACGGGAGTGTACAAACCCGATTCCGGAGAGATACTGATGGAGAAAAGCCTCGTTTATGAAAATCCGGACAGCAAGCGCAGGATCGGGTACATACCGGATGACGTGTTCTATTTTGCACAGTCCAATATTCTGGACATGAAGAAATTCTATAAGGACATGTATCCCGGCTTTGATGAGGGTTTGTTTGAAAAACTCAAGGAATGTTTTCCGGCAGTCAGCACTAAGAAGAATATACGTTCAATGTCAAAGGGTATGCAGAAACAGGCACTGTTCTGGCTGACCTTGTGTATCAGAGCGGATTTCCTGGTGCTGGATGAGCCGGTGGATGGTCTGGATCCTGTGATGAGACGCCAGGTATGGAGCCTTATCATGAGTGATGTGGCAGAGCATGGCACGACGGTGCTGGTATCCAGCCATAATCTGAGGGAACTCGAGGATGTCTGTGATCATGTTGGTATCATGGACAAAGGAAATCTTGTGCTGGAGAGAAGCCTTTCGGATCTGCAGGGTTCTATAGTGAAGCTGCAGGTTGCGTTTGAACAGGACATACAGGTGATGCCGGAGGGTCTGAATATTCTCCACAGTCAGGAGATCGGAAAGGTGAAAACTCTTATCATCAAGGGTGATAAGGATGAGATTGAAAGGCTCATGGCACCGTTAAATCCCGTGCTCATGGATCTGCTGCCGCTGACACTTGAGGAGATATTCATATATGAGATGGGAGGAGAAGACTATGCAGTCAAAGAAATACTCTTTTAGTATAAATAAAGCAATTCTGAAGCATAATGTAAAGGCATTCTGGCCGGTACTGACCATGTATATGATATATCTTACAGTATTCATTCTGGTAAGGACTGCCGGTATCATATCATCGTTTCACAGATATAATAAAGGGGCTGTAGTTCACGGTCAGTTTATGTCGCTGAGTGAGAATATCAAGCAGATGATGTCATCAATGACAGAGCCTATATCCGTGGCAATCGTGGCAGTTATCGCAGTAACATGTGTTTTTGGATATCTGTATAATGCAAGATCGTCCAATATGATGCATTCGTTTCCTGTGACCAAGGCTGAACTGTTCAGCACAAATGCGCTCAGTGCACTTCTGATATTGTGGATACCGCAGGTGGTTGCTTTTATCCTTACATCAGCGTTATGTGTAATATGTGGGGTTCCCGGGGTTTTGGGCTTTTTTGCTCTTTGGCTGATGTTCGAGATGATGTATGCGATATTCTTTGTTGCTTTTGCGGTTTTTGTAGCCATGTTCACGGGGCAGGCATGGGTTGTGACGTTTTTTTACATGGCATTCAATTTTGTGTATGAGTTGGGGATCCTGCTTTGGTACATGGTGAGAACTGTGGTGTCGTATGATCTTATGATGAGTCAGGTTACGGATCCTGAGTTTGTCAACGTATTCAGCCCGATTGTTTATCTGTTGGATCAGACAGGGTTTGAGACTATATATGATTATTCTGTCATGGATATGGGTATGGTGACTTCCAGGGTAGAGGTGAGGGGAGTTTCAACAGCTCTTATATATGCGGCTGTGGGCATTGTGTTTTTAGCCGGTGCTTTTCTGGTCTATATATGCAGAGCCAATGAAACTTGCGGTGATTTTCTGACTATACGCCAGACAAAGCCTGCGTTCAGATTCTGCATGGGATTGTTCGGAGGATGCTCTTTGGGTTTGTTTGCCGCATACCTGTTGGAGAATGTTTCGGGAGACGAAGTGAATTACATCAGCTATATGGTGTTTTCCCTGATCTTCGTGATCATGTGTTATTTTATCGCAGAGATGTTTGTGCGTAAAAGCTACAGGGTATTCAAAAAGAATATCATGGCAGAAGCCGCAATATGCTGCGTGCTGGTGTGCACCATGGTGTTTGGAGCCAGAGCTTCTGCTATCAGTGACGTAAAATACATGCCCGGGGATACATCGGAGATAGTGATGGCAGGATTCAGAGCTGAATATCCTATAGCAACCATAGACAACAAGGTTATGCTGGAGAAGGTTATGGATGTTAACAGGTTTATCGTAGACAACTATGATGCGCTTACTGCCCAAAAGAAAAAGTCCATGGGGCTGTCGGTTAATGAGATAGAGAATATGGAGTATGTCGACATCAACATTAGATTCCGAACCGACAAAGGTAAACTATACTCAAAAGGACTCTGGTATTATTACAGTGAAAATGAACCGGATTCCGCAGCATATACACTGGCGCATATGATTGAGGATATGTCTCATGATCCGGAATGCTACAAATGCTACTGCTTCTCGGAAAACTATGCAAATATGGAGGTCACGGAAGTGAGAGGCTGGACCTACTCGGAGGAAGAGGGCATCATAGATTACAGCAATGTATCTCCCGGTTCGGACATGGATTATATGTTCTACCAGGGTATCAGCCGTATCGCTGCAGACAAATCCTTAAGGCAGGAGCTTTACAAAGCACTGCAGGCAGATATAGACGCAGGGAAGGTGAGCTATGCAAGAAATCCGGATTCCAATAAAGCTTATCGTTACCAGATAGAACTTGAGTTGAGATCATTGAACGGACCTTTTGCGAATCCCACAAATCTGTTCTGGAGCGCCGATCCGGATGCTGACAGGACGGATACAATAAAGAGCGCAAGTCTGTTTATCAATGAAGACTGCACCAATACCATGAACCTCATACAGAAGGCTTTTCGGGGTTGATAGTGTCTCAATATGCTGAAATAGAGCTATAATGCACAATAAAGGTCAAAAAAACCTTGAAAAATCGTGCTTTATTACAAATGATAAAGGTATATTATCAATGTTGTGGGAAACTATCAAACTCCGGAGAGATGTTATCCCGAACATGCCCGGGTTTGAATACATATTACAAAAGGAGATAATACATCATGAGATTCAAGAGAGTGTTGAGTGGTCTGATGGCGGTTGCGCTGGCTGTGTCCATGGCGGGATGCGGTGGCGGTGGCGGCGGTAATACTGCCAGCGGAGCGAAAGGCGAGGAAGGTACTGTTGTAGCGTCCAACAAGGCTGCACATTATTTTAAAGCTGAATATCTTGAAAAGCTCCCCGAGGAATTTACGGATATCAACAGAGCATTTTTTGTTGGAGATGAGATCGTATATTCATCCTACGGAGCCAATTACGATACTCCCCTTATAGGCCGTGTCAACCTTCTGACAGGGGAGAGCAGTGTCGTATGGAAAAAAGAAGGCACTGACGAGACCAGTATAACCGGAATGGGTGCGGATACTGAGGGAAATGTGTATGCTTTCTTCAGGATCAGCAGGATCAAGGATGAGATCCTCGAAAAAAATGCTGACGTCACAGAAGAGGATATCATAAAATACATCTACGAGGAATGGGGCACGGAAAGCTACGAGGAAGCTGAAAAATCCTGGAATAATGACCTGAAATCCTCCTATGGCGACAAGTCAATGGCTGAGATATATTCCATGATGACTGCAGACTACGAAAATGATTACATCAGGGAGGATACCTTCGTCAAATATGACGCATCCGGCAATGAGGTATTCAAAAACACCGTAGATATCGGCGCTGATATTGACATAAGGGATGTGAAGACAGATATGAATGGCAACATTCTGGTCCTTACAGGAGAATGGATCGGGGATGACAACCTAAACTACATCCAGATATACAACAGCGACGGCAGTGCTGCCGGAAAAGTGGAGCTGGATACATATACCGACAGGCTTCTGACCCTCGCTAACGGAGACGTTGCCGTTACCAGCTCGGGAGAAACATGCGAGATCATCACTATCGACGCGGCAAACCGTACCAAGGGCGAGACAAAGACGATAGACGGATTGTCCTACATCGGCAATCTGTGCGTATTCGGTGAAAATGAATATCTGGTAAACTGCGATTCCTATGTCACAAAGGTAAATACGGATACAGGAGAAAAGGAAAAATTCTTTACATGGCTTGACAGCAATATAATGTCTTACTATGTCCGTGATTTCGGCATGCTGTCAGACGGCGGGATCGGTGTATATCTTGAAAGCTACGGCGCCGGCCGCTCAGTTGATCTTGCAATACTGAGGGAGATCAGCGAGGAAGAAGCCGCAAAGATCACTCCCGTGAATGTGGTATGTTTTTATGCTGATCAGAGGCTTCAGAACGCAGCATTGGAATTTAACAAAAAGCATTCTGATTACAGGATCTCCATTACAGAATACTTTGATTTCTCTGATGAGAACTCGGATTATCAGACTGCTATGGATTCCTTTGTTACAGACTGTGCAACCGACAGCAGCATAGACGTGGTTTCGTTCCCGGGCTACAGCCAGATGCTTGACTTTGCCGATAAAGGTCTTTTGACGGATCTTACCCCGTATATGGAAAAGGATGAGCTCATCAAAAAAGACAATATCATTCCCGGTATTGTGAGCGCCTTTACCTTCAAGGATAAATTTGTGGCACTGCCGAGCTCTTACAGGGTTGAAACTCTTGTAGGCAAAAAATCGGTCGTTGGCGACAGACAGGGATGGACAGCAAAAGACTGTCTGGATGCATACGAAAAAACCGGAGCCTTGGTCATGACTCCGTATACAGACCGTGCGACCATCATGAGAACTCTCATAAGCCTTAATTATGATGAATTCATAGATATCGAGAACGGAACATGTAATTTCAACAATCAGGATTTCCAGGATGTTCTGGCACTTGCAGCCAAATATCCCGAGGAATACGTATATAATGAAGAGACCAATCAGATGGATGATTTCAAAACCGGCAAGCAGCTTCTGTATACGGATTCGCTGCCTGAGTTCAATCTGGGACAGTCTCTGGCATCCATATGCGGTGAGGATGTCTCGTATATCGGTTATCCTACATCCAACGGCAACGGAGCCATGATGGCATTCTACGGCATGACCGGCATTACTTCAAACTGCAAGGTGCCTGAGCTTATGTGGGATTTCATGCGCACCATGTATCTCCCGGAGGCTACCGAATCGATGTACGGAGACAGCGAGTATTATAACGGGTCTATCCTGGTCAGTGAGCTTGACAAATACCTCGACGGTGCAAAGAACTGGAAGAACAGGGGCGAGGCAGGCTATGACACCTACAGCGTTGAGCTCAGGACACCTACCGATGAGGAGGTCGAGACAATGCGTACCCTGTTAAATAATACGACCGCTGTACTGGATTCCGTATCTACCTCTATTATGAATATCATTTCAGAAGAAGCTGCTGCATATTTCAGCGGCGAGAAGACGGCTGCCGATGTTGCTGCCGTGGTACAGAGCAGGGTGGATATTTACCTCAGCGAGACAAGATAGTACGATTCATAAAACGACATGCGTAAATTTACTAATATACTCAAGAAAATTAAATCACATCCGGCATTCTTTCTGGTGCCGAGCCTTGCGGGGATGCTGGTATTTTTTGTAATACCCTATATTATCATGGTATATTATTCCTTCCTGGATAATCCTATCCGGAAGGAATTTATAGGGTTTGAAAATTACAAGACCGTTTTGACCAACAGGGCATTTCAGACTGCGGTAAACAATACTTTTTTGTTTACCGTATTTGCCGTTCCTATGGCAGTTATTCTGGGACTGTTGCTGGCGCTGCTGTTAGACCAGAAGATCCCGGGCAAGAGCTTTTTCAGGAGCAGCATGCTGACGCCGCTCATGGTGCCTACGGCATCGGTGGTGCTGATATTTCAGGTGCTGTT
>JAFYAD010000126.1 GCA_017540915.1 Lachnospiraceae bacterium | reverse complement strand
GGCTGCATGAGAAGCTGCTTTAAGTTCTCACCGAAAACCTTTATGGCAGCATCCTCCGCTTTCTCTGTAAGGTCATTTCTGATCTCGCGTTCTATGGACGGCATGATAAGACGCTCATAGGCATCTTTAACGGTATCCTCAAGCAATGTTTTTATCTGCTCGTTATCCGTATGTATGATCTGACGATTCAGGTAATCTATGATCTCCTGCTCCTCAACCTTTACGGTGACTGTGAGGAATTTCTCTTTCTCACCGCGGTTTAAGGCCAGTATACGGTGTCCCGGGATCTTTTCGACAGCCTCATCGTACTCGTAATACATCTCATATACGCTCTCGGCTTCCTTATCCTTCGCCTCGGAGACCACACGCCCGTTTTTTACAGTAAGCTCCCTGATGCGGGTTCTGTAATCCGCATTGTCCGAGATCTCCTCGGCTATGATATCGCATGCACCTGTCAGTGCGTCTTTTGCGCTCTTTACTTCTTTTTCTTCATCTATATATTTCCCGGCTTCAGCATTGATATCTCCATCAAACTCCTGAGACGAAATCAACTGAGCCAAAGGTTCCAGGCCTTTCTCCTTTGCAACGGAGGCCCTGGTCTTTCTCTTGGGTCGATACGGTCTGTACAGGTCGTCCACCGCAACCTGAGTCTCCGCAGCCTCGATAGCCGCCTTAAGCTCCTCCGTAAGCTTTCCCTGTTCCTCTATCTGCGCTAAAACTGTCTGTTTTTTCTCCTCCAGATTTCTCAATGTCTCGAGGCGGGCCGCCAGATCCCTCAACTGCTCATCATTCAGAGAGTCTGTCGCCTCCTTTCGGTACCTTGCAATAAAAGGAACCGTGTTGCCTTCATCCAACAGCTTTACTGCCGCCTCGGTCTGGCTTTTCCTGATCTTAAGTTCGTCCGATATCTTAGCGATGATATCCATGCTGTTCCTCCGTAGTATATATAATAAGTTTTTTACAACCGAACCCTTATGATATCACATTATTCAAATACGGTCTACAAATAATGTTCTTTCTTACTTTTCCATTTTGTTGACTTTGAAAACGCTCAAATATAATACATTCTGATAATAAAACACCTATTTAAGATAAAAGGTTACAGATTTCTGAATTTTTACTCTATAAATCTGCCCTCGGTATCAATGGTGTCTGATTCCGCGGTACTGCTCATATTCCTGGTCATATGAATGGTATGTGATGCAAACAATATGTCCGTAATGCCATCATAGATCAGCGCGATACCTATGATGATGGTGGCAAGCTTCAAAATACCGAAGCAGTCACATATACACAGCACGCCTGCAGTTATGCCAAGCAACGCCAGCACTATCATCAAAAGGCCATAGGGCGAACCGCCCTTTTTTGCCTCCATTGCCATCTGAAAATCCTTTACCCCGTGTACTATCAACACTATACCGAACACTACGGATATAAACTCTATTATGGTATCCGGCCGCGCCAGCACGAAAGCTCCCATCAACAGCAGCAAAAGACCTATCGCCAATGTCATGGTGCCCCTGTTGCCTATTATGAAATTTGCGATACTGATCAGACCCATGGCTGCCACCACAACGCCTAAAACCCTGCACAGCAGCAGTGTAACCTCCCCCGGATTAATGATGAGTACCACGCCTATGATCAGGGTGAGCACCGCAGATGCATATATATCCAGCTTTATCTTTTTAAGTGATTCTTTGAGATTATTCTTGCGCCCGGTGAATCCCATTTGTACTACCTCCTGTATTCATGGTAAAAGCAACCGCCCAACCTGTTTTTCTGCAAATTACCTTCAGATGATCTTCCTGTCACTTATAAAAATTCCACCCACTATAATACCTTATCGGTCATATTTTGTCGAGTGTAAAAACAGCTTGCAACGTTCTTCTCATGATGTTATAACAGACTTATGGCAAAGGTTTTACACATGGCTTAAGGACCATCAATTGATATAATAGGAGGGGTTTTGAATGCAGGAATTTAAGGCAATACCGGAAAATGTAAAGATGCTGGGACGCTACGCTGTCGTGGAGGACGTTACCCTGATATCATTCTCGGCAGCGGGCGTGGAATTTAATGTAAAGGGCAGCCGCAAATGTGCCTTTGAACTCATCGGGGATGGTAAGGCCGCTATTGAGACTGAGAAAATGCATCACCCAAGATTTGCAATATATGTGAATGATGTTATGGTATTGGACTCACAGCTCAGTAAGACAAAAGACACTTTCGAGATTGATCTTCCATCCGACAACTGTGTGGTAAGACTCATAAAGCTTTCGGAATCCAGCGATTCCAGCTTCGGGATAAAGGAGATCATCGTAGACGACGGAGCAGTAATATCCCCCACGCCTGCAAAAGACTTCAAGATCGAGTTTATCGGCGATTCCATAACCTGCGGCTACGGAGTTGACGGCACACCACAGGATACGTACTGCACCGCCCTCGAAAACGCCACGAAAGCCTTCGCCTACAAGACAGCGCGAAAACTTGACTGTGACTACAGCCTTGTAAGCTTCAGCGGATTCGGTATCATATCCGGATACACCGAAAACGACGAAAGACTCCTGACTCATATCCTGCCGGACTACTATGAGAGCATCGGACATTCATATGATAAGATCCTTGAAAAATATGATGTAACGGATATCAAGTGGGATTTCTCCCTTTACACACCGGATCTTATAGTGATAAACCTCGGCACAAACGATGCCAGCTACACCAAAGATATCCCGGAGAGACAGGAGCTCTACACAAAAGAGTACGTAAACTTCCTGAAAAAAGTCCGCTCGCTCAACCCTGACTCAAAGATGCTTTGTGTGCTTGGTATCATGGGACGCACTCTCCTGCCCGCCATGGAAAAAGCCGCAGCTCTCTATGCAGAAGAGACCGGCGACACAAAGATCTTCACTATGGGCTTTGAGGAGCAGGGTCCGGAACAGGTCATAGACAGCCATCCGACAGAGGCAACCTACGAGGCTGCTTCGGTTAAGCTCTCCGAATTCATAAAACAAAACATCCTTTAATACTGCTATTCTTAAGACCGGTAGGTGAATGACGACTCATATTTTCACCTGCCGTTTTTTCAAAAAGCAAGCCGAGGTCATGGTATGTGACCCCGGCTTGTTTTGTAAATCTAAATGTCAATAAGTGATTCACGGATTATTTCATGCCTCGCACTCTCACAACCCTTTCGCCTTATCCAGGCTGATACCCTTATCTCCCAGAGGTATCTTGTGGTCGAGACCGACAAACTTGCCGTTCTCCTGCCACAGTGCTTTTTTCACAAAGTTGTATTTCTCTGTGTCCCATGTAACAAAATCATCAAGCACCAGACCGCCCGTATCACCGGAGTTTGCATTCAAACACCAGAATGTGTGATGCAGGTGATATTTGGTTATAAGGGTTCGCATGCAGGTCATCCACTTGAGGTTGGGCTCCTTCATGAAACCGCCCCACTCACCGATCAAAAGCGGCGCCGTGTTATCCTCATATATGAAGAACCAGTTATCCTTCCAGCAGTCCTTCATCAATGAATCATAATCATACCCGCTTTTAAACCAGGGCTGCTCATAGACCGTCGGGCCGTAGTCATGGGGTGAATAGACCAGCTTATCCTGATATTTGCCCAGATTCACCGGATATTCCTTCACTCCGCGGAGGTTTCCTCCCCACCATGTAAAGTAATAATCCGCGCTGGATGTGGACGAGTAATCACCGCCTTTTTTCTTGGGATAGATCTCAGTACCCTCCACCATTATGAGAACATTGGGATTTTTAGCCAGCACCTTTCCTGCGGCAACTTCCGCTATATATTTCCAGTTATTTGTCTTCTTTGAGTTGTTCCAGATTGCAGCCTTATCACCCTCATTCGGTTTGCCGTGTGGTTCGTTTTTAAGGTCATAAGCTATGATGGTATCGTTATTTTTGTACCTCGCTGCCATCCACTCCAATGCGGAATAGTATTGATTTAAGGACACCTTATCGGTATACCAGAGATTAACCACATGTCCCGATGCGTCGGTCTCAGCAGAATGGATATCCATCATGACCTTTATACCGCAGGCTTCCGCCATGGTCAGGAAATGATCGAAGATCTCCAGTGAGTTCAGATCATTTAATGCCGTATTATATGCCTGATTATAATTGGCCTGCGGATATTTTCCGGCAGCCCACTCATTGATGAGCTGCGCACTGATGGGTACACGGATCAGATTGAAGCCGTGATCAGCGATAGCCTTTATGGTGGAATCCATCTCGGAATTCCATAGTCCGTCAAAGGTATTTGTGCCCGTATTATATCCAAACCAGTTTAAGCCCGTAAGCCAGACTTCCTTACCGTTTTTGTCTAAGATCCTGCGACCGTCCGTATGTAACCAGTCATCACCCTGTACAGCGTCTTTCGATCTCTTCAACACCGCGGAAACATCACTGCTTCCTGTGTTACTTGTATTGCCGGAATTACCCGTATTACTGTTATTTCCTGAATTTCCGGTATTACCGTTATTGTCCGAGTTACCTGTGTTACCGGTATTTCCCGAATTTCCTGTGTTGCCTGTATTTACGTTATTATCGGAATTGCCTGTGTTTCCGTTATCCCCTTTATTTCCGGAACCCTGGTTGCCCTGGTTGATGGCATCCTGATCTACAGTTCCGCCTTTAACCGTCACAGGCTTTTTCTTAAGCTTTGCCCATTTTATCTTAAGCTCGCCGTTAGTGCCAAGATTGCATCCGAGATATATGGTACTGCCAGCCCCCAGCTCACCGTTGTAATCGGCAGGCTTTATGACCAGTTTCTTTCCTTTTTTGATGGTATATGTACCGTTCCAGCCGCTGACACTCACCGGTTTTTTGATCCTGATGACCAGCTTCCAGTTTTTAACAGGCTTGTCAGAATTATTGGTCAGGGCAAGATCAAGAGTCCTCATGGTGGCTCCGCCCTCATTCCATGAGTTATCACCGGAGTAAGTCAGTACATATGGTGAACTCTCCGACTTCGATACACTCTCCTTTGCCTTGTTGCCTGTGTCAGACGACCCGGCTGCCGTTTTACCGGAGGCTTTCTTTCCCGTGATCACAATGTCACCGGAGGAATCGCTATTTCCTGCGCCATCCGACACATCTGTCGCCTGCGATACTTCCATATCAGAGAGTTTTCCCTGTTCAGTGGCATTGACCGTCTGCGGAAATCCTGCAACCCCTTTCCCCTGATCAAAAGGTCTCATGACCAGCCCCAGGATCACACATCCCATCACCAATATTACAACAGCCATTACAGCTACCGTAATCTTCCATGGTCCGGCTGTATTACCTCTGCCTGTATTCTCCTGAAACTTATCGTTATCACCCATAATGTAAAACTCCTGTCTTTCTCATTTTAGCTATGATACGGGGGCAAAACAAATTTTGCCCCCGTATCAAATCAAATACACGAATATTTAGCAAACGAAATAAAACCTTTCGTTGCAATACTGCCTTGATTACTCGCCTGCGATCTCGCTCTTGCGCTCCTCGATCTGTTTTTGTGCAACCTCATCCGGCGCCTGCTCATATGCGGAAAATTCATAAGAGAACCTGCC
>JAFYAD010000125.1 GCA_017540915.1 Lachnospiraceae bacterium | reverse complement strand
TGTATGGAGAGAATGCTGAGTGCTTCATGGAAGGCCTGATCGCCATCTTTGAGTACATAGGCGGCGTTCCCTCTGAGATCTGGTTTGATAACACTTCAACCGTAGTCACAAGAATCCTGAGGGACGGCCGGCGCGAACTTACGGATAAGTTTCTGCGCTTCAGTGCCCACTACGGATTTACCTTTAAGTTTATGAACCCGGATTCCGGTAACGAGAAGGGAAACGTAGAAAGCAAGGTAAAGTACACGAGGCTTAACTTCCTTGTTCCGGTACCGCGCTTCATCAGTCTGCCGGACTATAACAGGCAGGCACTCGTCGAAGCCAACGAAGACTTTGACAGAGGACATTACCGCCACGAAGACAAGACCATCAAGGATCTGTTCGAGGAGGACATGAATGCCCTTCTGCCTCTTCCGGTAACGAGGTTTGACTGTGCCAGATATGAGACCGTGCCAACCGATAAGTGGGGCAGGTTCACACTTGATGATGGAAAGCACGAATACTCGGCATCACCGGAGTGTGCTGACAGCACCGTATGGCTTAAGATCACCTCTGACAAAGTTCACGTGATGGATATGGATCATAAGCTCATAACCACCCATAAGAGGCTGTACGGAGACCATACACAGTCAGTGATGGACTGGATACCGTATCTTACGGAAATATCCAGAAAGCCCAGATCCCTCTTTAACACCGGCATATTTTTCATGATGCCTGAATCGATGCAGGATTACATGAAAAAATGCAGTTCTTCTGACAGGGGTAAGGCTCTGAAGATCCTGGCAGAACAGACAATGCGTACCGGATTTGACAGTGCGCTTAATACCGTGAAGCAGGCTCTTGCTTATCAGGCAACGGATCCTGACAGCCTTCAGAATCTCTATCGCAGGCTTTACTCGGACGTGCCGCTTCTTCCGCCCCTGCCGTCACAGGATTTGGTTCCCGAGATCATACAGATGCCGGTGGATCTGTCTGCATACGACGCAGCCCTGAAGGGAGGTGTCGCAAATGGATGATTACAAGTCCTCGATCGCAGCATGCTGTAAGCAGCTGAGGCTGTCGGCAAACCTGGCCGAGAACGCAATGGATCTCTCTGATTGCGAGACGCATCAGGAATACCTGTACAAGCTACTTGAAAAGGAGATCAGATATCGCAGGACGTGCCGGGTCTCAAAATACGTAAATACGGCCGGCTTCCCGTATGAAAGCAGTTTTACGGCATTCAATGCATCGGAAGTACAGTTTCCCTCAGGAGTCACCATCGAGAGCCTTAAGGAACTGAAGTTCATCGACGCAGGAAACAATGTGATCATGTACGGTGGGACAGGCACCGGAAAGACCATGCTGTCCATCTGCATAGGACTGGAAGCTTGCAAGCGATGCATACCCGTCAAGTTTTACAGGACGGCAGCTCTTATAAATCAGTTATCCGAAGCACAGGAAAAAGGAGGTCTTTCCACTCTTCATAAGAAGCTGTCCAAGGCAGACATCCTTATCCTTGATGAGTTCGGATACGTTCCGTATAACAGGACCGGTGCCCAGCTTCTGTTCGATTATCTCTCTGAGATTCACGAAAAGAAGACGGTTATCTTAAACACTAACCTCGAGTTCTCCAGATGGGTCAACGTCCTTTACGACGAACAGATGACAGCCGCTCTCATCGGCAGACTTATGCACCATTGCCATCTCATACTGTTCCCGGGCGAAAACAACCGCCTGCGGGAATCCAGCATCAACACTCTCTTCAATAACGAGGGAGGTGATCAGCGTGGAAGGTAATGATTTTTTCAATGTTCAGGAGCTTCCGGAAACCGAAAGCGATTGTATGATCGACACGGACGATGACATGGCTGATGCATACGTCGAACCGTGTGAATACACGTGTGCAACCGTAAATGACTTCCTCCGGCTCACCGACGAGATGGTGAAGACCATAAATGATCTTGAGGAAGAACTGGTCAGATGGCGGCAGGCGCTCATCAAATATCTGCCCCCAAGATGGGCTGAAGGCCTCAGACAGGATATTTTCTGTAACCTGTCCAGAGATTTTGAGGGCGATCCGGCATATGACCTCTACGTGAAACTGTATAGCGGAAAGGATCCTCAACACGACAAGAAGCGAACCAAACGCCTCTATCGACTGGCCGAAGGAACCGACAAAACCAGCATCACGTATTTGTAACTATTAACAATACTCTATGTCTGCAACAACACTTTTCGGTACCCTCACAGGGTATCGGGAAGGCAGATGCAATAATGAGGAATTTCCCTCTGCAACTTTAGGGAAACGTCCCTGCAACAAGGGGGTGCGGACAGAATCTTGGACCGTCACCCCTTATTAGTTTCCTCTGTAATTGTGATAATCTTGTAACCGGCCATTGTCTTTGAGGTATTGATAACAGGTTAATAATTCATCACGAAGCACTGACTGAGCTCTTTTATAGTAATCAAGTGCATCCTTGTCAGATTTAAAGCCGATATCTTTTCTCATAAAATCACAGATCATTTCATCCATTGTAACTTCACCAGGCTCATGTTCACCTAATGGGAAAAAGTCTTCAAAATCCATAACAACCTCTGACTAAGCTATCAAGCCCAGTTTCTTTCTGTATTGTAATGGGCTTAATCCGCCCAATGATACCTTTATTCTTTCTTCAGCGTACCAATGAATATATTCATCAAGTATGTCTATAAACTCCTCGATAGATACGCCATCCCAGCAACGTCCATAAAACATCTCATTCTTAAGTCTTCCAAAGAAGCCTTCACATGCAGAATTATCAGGTGAACAGCCTTTCTTTGACATTGATCTTGTTAACCCAGCTGCTTCCATTCTTTCTATCCATCCCGGCCAACGGTAGTGGCATCCCCTGTCGCTATGCACTATTGGACGCTCTCCATCTTTAAGCGTTTCTATCGCGCTATCAAGCATGGTATTAACCAACTCAGCATTTGGAGAAATACCTATTGTCCATGAGACAGGTAGCCCATCAAAGCAATCTATTATAGGTGAGAGATAAACTTTTCCAGCCTGTATTGCAAACTCGGTTATATCAGTAAGCCACTTTATATTTGGCTTTTCTGCATGAAAATCACGTGCTACAACATTTTCTACAGCAGGAGTAATCTCACCCTGATATGAATTATATTTCTGCCTTTTTACAGCTATTACATGAAGGCCTTCTTCATTCATGATCCTTCTGATTACTTTTTCAGAAATAGTATCACCTTTATTTTCAATCACTGCATGGATTCTTCTATACCCATACACAGCCTTTGAGTTGGAGAAGATTTGCTTTACATCC
>JAFYAD010000124.1 GCA_017540915.1 Lachnospiraceae bacterium | reverse complement strand
TCCTCTATTTCTCTTTTTTGCCGGTTTTCCTCTTCTATCCTCTTTTCCTTCTGCGCCCGCGCCTCCTGCAGAACTTCCTGTCTAAGCTTGGTGAACTCACTGTAGAATTTTGCCGTATCTGCCTCTGCCGCGAACGCGATATCCCTGTCATTTGCCACAAGCCGCTTAAAGACTTCCGAACCAAGTATCCTGCCGGCACTGCTCTTTATCTCATCATCACTGATATCCGGGTGGACGAAGCCCGCATTGAGCTTATTTTGCCGAAGCTCCTCAGCCGCTAATATCTCCGCCAGAACCTGAAGGCGCAGATAACGGAATTTGCTCTCATTGACAATGCCCTTTGCGTTTGACCATCTGGTGCGCTGCTCACCTTTAAACCTGATATCCTGCGGCTCCAGCTCATCCTTTTTAAGCCCTGTGGTCTTAGCCAGATCAATACCGAGATTCAGGACTTTATTGATATTGTAGAGGTTGATCAGCATATCACCCTTTTTTATGTCGTAGGTGTTCGCCATCATGTGCTGATAAACATTTTTTCCGTTTTCTGCACTCAACAGAAAATCAGGGAATTTTTTCAGCACGCTGAGAGCCTTTAACGCTTCCTCACCGGATATTGACCTCTTTTTCCCCGGCTTGTAATTCGTCAGTTTATTTGCGGCATCTGAAAATTTATCGATCTCTTTCAGCCATCCCTTGTCCGGGTATTGGGCATTTTCTGCTATGGGTCCATAGCTTTCCAGAAACTCGTAGAAGTCCGTTAAGATCTTCCTGGTCTCCTTACGCGACAGCGTTGCCAGCCTGTAATGTTCAAGAGAGGGATCCTTGGGAAAATATACCTTTGACGGATAGTAGGTCTCCTTGTGATACATGGTGTAGCCGCCACCGGGGCCAAAGCTTGTAAGCTTTTTGCCATCAAGAGCCGCCTCGATCTCTTTTGTATCAAAGATGACCTGGTCATCCACGCCCTTTCCCTCGGTCTGACCGGCCTGCGGATCTCCCGCAACGGAGGCGGAAAAATGCGTGAGTGGCACATCAACCTCAACATTTCCATTATCATCCAGCTTTACAAGCTCCGGCTCATCCTTGTAAAGAGGCTTTTTCTCGGTTTTTCTCTTTTCGTATTCGGGCAGATCTATGTCCTTTATCCATGTAATGTCTATACCATTGGGTTCGGCAAAATGCCCCCACCAATCAGTGTGAGGCTTTGTTCCCATCTCCAGAAGCCTGTCTATCGTAATAACATTCGTACAGTCCTCAACATTTTGTTTTAGTGAGTCCTCATAACGCACACTCTCCCCATCTTCGCTTATACCGGTTATGGTCACCGTGTGACCGTCTATGGTGACCGCCAGAGGAGATCTGTCGATGGTTATGGCGTTTCTGATGGTGTCCCGGAATGCTTTTTTAAGCTGTGCATCATAGCTGCGCTGTATGACTTCTTTCTCATCATCTGACAGCATATCGGCTTCCTTACCATCCAGAGCATACTGTGACCCGAGAGGCTTTAATGACACCAGTGACATGCATGAGTTCGGCAGCACCTGCCCTAAGAGGTCGGCATTATCCATTAGCGTATTTTCATCATCCGAGTTCATCCGGTAGAGCGCCGCTTTTTTCTTGCGCTTTCCACCCTCGGTAATGTCCGGAGCTGACACCGATTGATCGGGACGCCAGGCCCTTATCTCCTCCTGCGAGAAATCGACCCCTCTGCTCTTTAACAGCAGGGAATAAGAGCATGACCAGCATCCGTAGGCACTGGTCTGTACGTTCGGATATTTTATATCCGAAAAACCGATGTAGCCGCCTTTTTCCTCAACCTCCGGCTTCGGCGGAGCTATACCCTCATATATAGCTGCCTTGGTCTCCTCCCCGATACGCTTGACCTCATTTGCTGTATGGATCAGCGAATCGAGGTATTTTCCCTCCTCCTCGTTGAGCTTATGACTTTGCTTAAACTCCAGAAGCTGTTCGAGATTTCCGTTGTTCAGGATATCCTCTGTAAGACCGCCCTTGCGGAGTATGGGCTCATACCCTGCCACGACCGTAACTGTCTTTCCCGTGACCGGATCTGTCTTTGGCTTTTTCGTAGTATCATCCAAAACGATCTGGCGCACTTCCTTAAATTTGATAAACGGTCTGGGGTTCACTTTCTTTCGCGGCATATTTTCTCCTCCTTGTATCTGCTCAGAAGGCATTCTGAACAGGTGCGCATCGTGCGATGCTCTGCGTGCAGATCTGTGTACATCCTCTCATGATTATACAGCCTGCAACAGATTGTTTCTATGAATCATCTTCCCGGAATCCGTTTTCCCCCAAAATTCCTCTCCGCTTTTCCGTATAATATAGCAGGAACAGAAAATTAAAAGCCGGTCAGACGCGAAGAGTGGCAACGATGTTTATCACGCGGACATCCATAGCCACACAAAGGGATTCCGTCGGATCGGTTTTTTATTTGTATACGATGGCTTTAGATATAGTCTCTGCTTTTTCTGCACCTTCCAGTGATGCCACTATGGCCAGGGCAAAATCGATCGCTGCTCCCATTCCGCGCCCGGTTATGATATTGCCGTCGGTCACTGCAGGCTCATACCGGACATTTGCGCCTTTGAGCTCTGTCTCCATTCCCGGATAAACACAGGCGTTTTTGCCTTCAAGGTAACCTCTGTGTCCGAAAACAGACGGTGCCGCACAGATAGCGGAGATCTTTTTGCCGTTTTTGAAGAATTTATCCAGCTCATCCATGAGAGGTTCACATGCCTCCAGGTTTTTGGTTCCCGGCATTCCCCCCGGTAAGATCATCATATCCAATTCCGCAAAATCCACTTCATCAAAGAGCTTGTCCATGACAACAGGCACGTTGTGAGAGCTCACCACCGTTTTCTCCCCGGTCACCGACACCATCGATATGTCGATGCCTGCGCGCCTTGCGATATCCACTGTGATCAACGCCTCGCACTCCTCGTATCCTGTCGCAAAAAATATTGCAGCTTTCTTTGCCATTGTTTTTTTCTCCTTTTTATGATATTATGATAAATGTTCGGAACCGGTTACATATTTCACAGGCCATATCAACCAACAGACGTTTCCATCAACAAATGCATCATCCCCTGCAGGTATCCTATGATCGAAAAGCTTGAAAAACTTATTATAAACGGAAATGCGGACGATATTCTGTCTCATACCTCTGATTTTGTCGCAGCATTCCCCATTATAGAGCGCATGGTCGGTTTTGATCAGGAAAACTGGTCTCACCCCTATGAACTTTGGGAGCACTGTGTCCGCACGTGTGCATATCTCAATGACAGCATTACCGAGCCATCGGCGATATTGAGATGGGCCGCTATCTTTCATGACATCGGCAAGGTCGAGACCAAGACCAAGAGCTTTTCCGAGAAACAAAATTCCATCCAGGCTCACTACTACGGCCATCCCGCCAAGAGCAGAGAGATGC
This sequence comes from Lachnospiraceae bacterium, assembly GCA_017540915.1. Next base: position 599 of record JAFYAD010000124.1, on the reverse strand, counting down.
TGGAGAACACTGATCTTCCCTTCTGCAAAAATGACCGGGACAGAGAGCTTTTCCTCTGGTTTGTGGAACATCATGATGACCGTATCTCCGAGAGGCCAAAGCACCTGCGCCCCTTCCTGGATGTGCCGAGAAATCAGTTCAAACAGCTGATGGCTCTGGAGGTTGCGGACGGAAAGGCTCATCTCAGAGGCGCAGAGATCATCGAAAAACGCATCAATGTCTGTGAGTTCTGGCAGGATGACGGTAATATACACGAGGCGTTGTTGCTGTTGGACGAGACGACCCCTCAGTCATCCTTTGGATGACAGCTCCCCTGGAAGGGGAGCCTTTAAAGAGCTCAAATTCAGGATTTCGATCATAACTTTGATACATGAAAAGTGGAGTCTTATATTATTCTCGTTTATTACAAAAAGGTCGGAATCCTCCGACCTTTTTTAAATTCATTCGTTATCAGTTAAATCTAATCCTGCTGATGATGCCGAGCTTTTCTGCCTTTTCTGCAAACTCACGCTCAGTCATGGGTGCTGTCCTGAATCCGCATTCGCCCTCTATACCGGAAACCTCAACATATTCCACATCGCCGAATACGGCTTTCACCT
>JAFYAD010000012.1 GCA_017540915.1 Lachnospiraceae bacterium | reverse complement strand
GATGAAGAGGTTCACACCGTTGTGTGCCGCGCCATCGATGCGGTAGGCCACAGCTTCAGCAGTGAGAACCAGGCGATCCTCGCATATGAGAATAAAGACATAACCCTGCATCAGCTCATACATGTGCGCAGGGAAGTTACACTGCCGGATGGCAGGGTTATCACAGGGTTGGTAGATACCACGCTGGGAAGAGTGATCTTTAACGAGATCATTCCTCAGGATCTTGGTTTTGTCAGCCGCAAAGAGGATGAGGATTATCTTAAATATGAGATAGACATCCATGTAGGCAAAAAACACTTAAAGAAGATACTGGAAAAGGTTATCAATATACACGGTGCCACCAGGACTGCCGAAGTTCTGGATGATATCAAGGCTATGGGTTACAAGTACTCGACCCAGGCTGCAATGACCGTTTCCATCTCGGATATGACGGTTCCGCCACAGAAACCGCAGCTTATCGAGGATGCCCAGAATACTGTTGACAAGATCACAAGACAGTACAAGAGAGGTCTCATTACAGAAGAAGAGCGCTACCACGAGGTGGTGGAAACATGGAAGAAGACTGACGCGGATCTTACAGAGGCGCTTTTGAAAGGTCTTGACAGATACAACAACATATTCATGATGGCTGATTCCGGAGCCCGTGGTTCCGACAAGCAGATCAAGCAGCTGGCCGGTATGCGTGGACTTATGGCAGATACAACAGGACGTACCATCGAGCTTCCTATCAAGTCGAACTTCCGTGAAGGTCTTGACGTTTTGGAGTACTTCATGTCAGCCCACGGTGCGCGTAAAGGTCTTTCGGATACAGCGCTTCGTACAGCGGACTCAGGTTACCTAACACGTCGAATGGTCGATGTATCACAGCATATGATAGTCCGTGAGAACGACTGTAACCTCGGTAAAGACCGTGAGATGCCCGGAATGTATGTTGAAGCGTTCACAGCCGGAAAAGAGATGATCGAAACTCTCCATGACCGTATCATGGGAAGGTTTGCGGCTGAGACTATCGTGGACGCAAACGGTGAAGTCATCGTAAAGAAAAACCACATGATCACTCCGATGAGGGCTGACGCTATTGTCGCAAGGGGTGTGGATGAAAACGGAGAGCCCATAAAGAGAGTCAAGATCAGGACTATACTGACCTGCCGCTCACACATGGGAGTATGCGCTAAATGCTACGGTTCGAACATGGCTACGGGTCAGGCTGTTCAGGTAGGTGAGGCTGTAGGTATCATAGCAGCACAGTCTATCGGTGAGCCCGGAACACAGCTTACCATGAGAACCTTCCATACCGGTGGTGTGGCCGGTAATGATATCACACAGGGTCTTCCCCGTGTGGAGGAAATTTTTGAGGCAAGGAAGCCCAAGGGTCTTGCTACAATCTCTGATATTGCCGGCGTTGCCGAGATCAGAGAGACCAAGAAGAACCGCGAGATCGTTGTTACAAACGATGAGACCGGTGAGCAGAAGACATATCCGATACCATTCGGATCAAGGATAATAGCCGATATCGACGGCAAGACAATAGAGGCCGGTGATCCGCTTACAGAGGGATCCGTAAATCCCCATGATATCCTGCGTATACAGGGTGTTCGCGCCGTTCAGGATTACATGTTGCGCGAAATTCAGAGAGTGTACCGTTTACAGGGTGTTGAGATCTCTGACAAGCACATCGAGGTCATTGTACGTCAGATGCTCCAGAAGGTTCGTATCGAGGAGCCGGGAGATGCTGATTATCTTCCGGGAACCACCGTCGATGTTCTGGATTTCCAGGACAAAAACGAGGAACTCATCGCAGAAGGCAAAGAGCCTGCAAAGGGAACTCAGGAACTTTTGGGTATCACAAAGGCTTCACTTGCCACAAATTCATTCCTTTCAGCTGCTTCATTCCAGGAGACCACCAAGGTCCTCACGGATGCTGCTATCAAGGGCAAGATCGATCCGCTGCTCGGCATGAAAGAGAATGTTATCATCGGAAAGCCGATCCCGGCAGGTACAGGTATGAGACATTACCGTGATCTGAAACTCAGTTCCGATGAGGAGTGCATGAACCTTAATGCTTCCCGGGAGGAGGACGATGAGTTCTCTTACACCAAGGAGGCACCGTCGGAAGAGCTTTTGGCCGCTTTCGCATCGGATGAGGAATTCGACACAGAGGAAGAGGGCGATTTTGATCTTACAGACGGAGATTTCGCTTACGATCCGGAAGCTGCCGATGCTGAGATAATGTCAGATAAGGCTGCAGAGGATGAAGAGTGATCCTCAGATTCAATAAAACATTAAAAATCCGGCGACAATCTGTCGCCGGATTTTTTTAGAACCATTTTTTCTTTTGTGGCTTGCTGTCCGATTTGAGCTGTTCGATCTCTTTTCGGAGTTCCCTGATCTCTTTTTTCAGATTTTTTATCTCTGTCTTCATTTCAGCGTTTTCAATCGAAGACTTGTTAAACATACGGGCATATATCACTATGGCTGTATTCAGAAGATCTCGGGTATCAACATCCGTCTTTTTGTATTCCGGAAGATTCGTGTCATCAAAAAGTTTTCCGTCTTCACGTCCGAGGTACTCTCTTGCCACGAGACTGTTGGATTCCTCGAAACCTTTCAGGAAATCCGAGAGCTTGTCCGAATCAATTGGATGGTATTTTTTGAAATCCTCATTGAAGTAGTTTCGGGACTGGATCTTCTGGAATAAATAGCCGGGATAAGGGCTGTGCACCGCATATTCCGGAAGATGCCCCATCATGCGTCTCATCTCGAGGTAGCTTCCTTCGAGTTTTTGATTCTGTTCGGGATCTCCCACCTTAAAGCCGTCATGTATGTCCATGTCGAAGATTTCGAGAAAATCCTCCAGCAGGTCGCCGTTCTTGAACCTGCTGCGCTCAAAGGAGCGGACTATCATGTGATCTTTGCCGAAGACATCTGACAGCGCGTTCAGGTACCGGTAGTAGTCATTTGGATATGACTCCTTCAGGAATTCCTCGAGAGAGTCCTTGCGGATGCCGACTTTTACACGCTGTGACCACAGCGACTGCATAAATGAATCCTGTCTTCTGAGGTACACTATTATGCGGCAGTCTATGTCATGTGCCGTGAGCTTTTCCTTGAGCTCGCTCCAGAAGGCTCCCTCCGGGGCGTCTGTCCGGTACCAGTACCAGAGTTTCTCTTCGGAGAGGAGGATCTTGTCGTGCTCCTCAGCCATCTCATAGAGCTTTTCAAAACCTTCATCATAGGATTTGGCGCGGCCGTTTTCGCTCTTTTTGTTGTTGGGGTTGAGATTCATGAGGAAATGTCCGTTCACAGAGTGTACGATGTTCCTGTAATCAAATCCCATATCCGGGTAGAAAAGTCCTTTTTCGCTGAGCAGATCCCGGTTTTCATACAGGAAATTCTGGATGCTGGTCGATCCTGTCTTCGGGGTCCCAATGTGCAGATATACTGTAGATTTCATATTTTTCCTGCCTTCCTTTTGTAACTGTCATAAACAGACTTATTTTAAGGGCATAAGCAAAAAGTGTCAAGTGGCTGTGGATGGTAGAAAATAAATAAAAAATCACTTGACAACACACACCCGCGTTGGTATAGTGGATAAGCGTGCGTTTGTGGGCACTCTGTTTTTGTGTGCATAAATACGCGTGACCGTAATGATATGACGGTCGACAATTTTCAGGAAAAGGAGGAAAAAGGAATGCCAACATTTAACCAGCTCGTTAGAAAAGGACGTCAGGACACGGTTAAGAAGTCTACAGCACCTGCACTTCAGAAGTCTATGAACTCATTGAAGAAAAAGCAGATCGATGCACCGTCACCGCAGAAGCGTGGTGTATGTACAGCTGTTAAGACCGCTACACCGAAGAAACCTAACTCTGCTCTTAGAAAGATCGCCAGAGTTCGTCTTTCAAACGGTATGGAAGTGACAAGTTATATTCCGGGTGAAGGTCACAACCTTCAGGAGCATAGCGTTGTCCTTAT
>JAFYAD010000123.1 GCA_017540915.1 Lachnospiraceae bacterium | reverse complement strand
TCCACCGCTTCCTCCAGCTTGCTCTTTTCTGTTTGTGCAGAGGTTTCCGGCTGGATATCAAAAAACGACATCTGTCCTGCCACAACTCCCTTGCTGATCTTCTTGATGCCCTTGGTGGTGTCGGCGTCTATGAGTTTTTCGCAGATCTCCCTGGCTCTTGAAATTACGGGAGCAGGAACTCCTGCCAGGGCTGCCACGGAGATACCGTAACTCTTGTCGGCTCCACCGGGCATTATCTTTCTGAGGAATATGATGTTTTCCCCTTGTTCCCTGACGGCTATACGATAGTTTTTAACTCCAAAAAGCTGGCCCTCCAGCTCTGTCAGCTCATGATAATGGGTAGCAAACAGTGTTTTTGCACACAGGATACCTGCTATGTATTCCACCACGGACCAGGCGATGGAAAGTCCGTCAAATGTAGATGTTCCGCGTCCTATCTCATCCAGTATCAGCAGTGAACTGCTGGTGGCATTTCTTAAAATATTGGAAACCTCATTCATCTCCACCATAAAGGTTGACTGTCCACTGGAAAGATCATCGGATGCGCCAACCCTGGTGAATATCCTGTCACAGATACAGATGTCAGCTGATTCGGCAGGTACAAAACATCCCATCTGAGCCATCAGCACTATCAGCGCAACCTGACGCATGTAGGTTGATTTACCTGCCATGTTTGGTCCCGTGATAATGGCTATCCTGTTTTTGGCATCATCAAGCGCCGTGTTATTGGGTATGAAAAGCTCACGCTCTGTCATGCGCTCTATGACAGGATGTCGTCCGTTTTTGATATCTATATTTCCTTCCGTGTTCAGTGTCGGTCTCACATAGTTGTACAAAGATGAGGCTACTGCCAGTGACAAAATTGCATCTAACGCAGCCACCGCCTTTGCCGTGTGCTGTATTCGCTCAACCTCTGCCGATATTTTATCCCTTAGCTCGCAGAAAAGATTGTACTCCAATGTATTGAGCCTGTCCTCAGCTCCCAGTATGGTGTCCTCAAGCTCCTTGAGTTCAGGAGTTATATACCTCTCTGCATTGGTGAGAGTCTGTTTTCTCACATAGTAATCCGGCACCATCTCCTTAAAAGAGTTGGTAACCTCAAGATAGTATCCGAATACCTTATTGTATTTAATCCTCAGATTTTTGATACCCGTCTTTTCGCGCTCATCGGCTTCGATCTTTGAAAGCCACTGTTTTCCGTCGGTCTTTGCGAGCCTGTATTTATCCACATCTGCATTATATCCGTCTTTTATGATGTCTCCGTCATGCATGGTCATGGGGGCATCATCATCTATACATGCAGCTATGGCCTCATATATATCCTTCAGCTCATCAATCTCGTCCATTATAGCGCACATATATGGGCTGTCTGAATCTGCCAGCATCATCCGAATCGAGGGAAGGTTTTTGATGGAATCCCTGAAAGCCAGGATATCTCTGGGATTCGCAGTATTATAGGTGATCCTGGTGATAAGCCTCTCCAGATCATAGACTCCGGAAAGATATTCACGCAACTCCTCGCGATCACTCTCACGGGTATTGATCTCCTCTATGGCATCATATCTGTCTGTGATGGTCTTTCTGTCTGTCAGAGGCTTTTCCACATAGCCCCTCAGAGTCCTGGCTCCCATTGCAGTCTTCGTCTTATCCAGCACCCACAGGAGACTGCCCCTTTTATTCTTGTCACGCATGGTCTCTGTCAGCTCAAGATTGCGTCTTGTAGCCGAATCCAGCACCATGTATATACCACCCTTATACGGATGTATCTCGGTGATATTGGCAGGGTCGTGCATCAGGGTATCCGTGATATAATTGAGCAACGCACCTGCCGCAACGACTCCTGCTGTCATATCATCAAGCCCGAGACCGGCCAGGCTGTTCACATGAAAATGCCGTATGATGGTTTCCCTGCTCCTGCTCTCTCCGAAATCCCATTTTTCAGGTTTGTTATAAATACTCCCGATGCGGTTTATGGCATCTTCTATCGCTGAAGCCATCTCTTCGGCAGTAATATTGCCAATGATCTCGGAAGGCGTAAAACGATATAGTTCATCCGCCAGCCTCCCGGCTTCCTCGGTCTCAGTCACATAGAAATCTCCGGTGGAAACATCGCAGGAAGCCATGCCTGTCACTCCTTCCGCAAAATACAAGCATGAAAGATAATTATTTTTGCCCTCGTCTAAAAATGTGGCATCGAGGTTTGTGCCGGGTGTTACTATCCTGATGACCTCACGTTTTACAATACCTTTTGCAAGCTTTGGATCCTCCATCTGCTCGCAGACCGCCACCTTGTAGCCTTTCTGCACAAGTCTTGTGATATAGGTATCCGCGCTGTGGAACGGCACGCCGCACATTGGGGCGCGTTCCTCTAATCCGCAGTTTTTCCCGGTCAGGGTAAGTTCCAGCTCCCTCGACACAGTGACAGCGTCATCAAAGAACATCTCATAAAAATCTCCCAGCCTGTAAAACAGGATGCAGCCGGGGTTCTGTCTTCTCATCTCGATATAAAGC
>JAFYAD010000122.1 GCA_017540915.1 Lachnospiraceae bacterium | reverse complement strand
GGGAGTTCCATGCATTACAACCCTGCCTTTGTCCATCACAAAGATCCTGTCGGCATCCACTGCCTCCTCCATGTTGTGGGTTATCAGGATCACCGTTATATTCTCTTCTCTGTTGAGTTTATGAGCTGCCGCCATGACCTCACCCCGTCCTTTGGGATCCAGCATTGCAGTGGGCTCATCCATGATGATGCATTCCGGCTCCATTGCCAGAACACCTGCAATGGCTACTTTTTGCTTTTGTCCGCCGGAAAGTCTGTCCGGGGATTTTCTGCTGTATGCACTCATCCCCACACTGTCGAGGCTCTCATGAACCCGCCTCTTTATCTCCTCTGTCGGCACCCCCAGATTTTCAGGGCCGAAGGCCACATCCTCCTCCACCACGGATGCTATTATCTGATTGTCAGGATTTTGGAATATCATCCCTGCGCTCTTACGAATCTCCAGGATCTTCGAAGCATCCCTGACATCCTTGCCGTCCACATACAGGGTTCCTCCGGAGAGCCTTAAGAGGGCATTTATGTTTTTTGCCAGAGTGGATTTTCCGGAGCCGTTATGTCCCAGGATAGCTATGAACTCTCCCGGACTCACATCCAGGTCAACATGATCAAGGGCAGTGCAGAAACCTTCCGCATTGCCCTCTTCATCTGTTTTTATGTAATTATATATCAGATCCTTTGCATGTATCATAAAACACCGTTTATATACAGTAAACCAATTTTTCAGTCCTTTATCGGATGTCCTCTTCAAAGGTCCCAGCTCAGTCTGTGAAGCTCTCCCTCCGACTGAAGTCCCGGAAAACCGTTCTGTCTCAAAGCTTCATACAGCACGATGGCCACGGAATTTGAGAGATTCAGCGATCTTATCTCGTCAGCCATGGGGATCCTGATACATCTGTCCCTGTTGCTGACCAAAATCTCCTCAGGTATTCCCGCAGATTCCTTTCCGAACATAATGTAATCCCCGTCCTTAAACTGCACGCTGCAGTGATCGTGGCGAGCCTTCGTGGTGGCAAAAAACATACGCTCCTCCGCATCGGGATTTTTTTCCAGAAAATCTTCATAGCATATATAGGTATGAACGTCCAGTTTGTCCCAGTAATCCATGCCTGCACGCTTTAAGCTCTTCTCGTCAAGCCTGAAACCCAAGGGCTCTATCAGATGAAGCCTTGTATTTGTCGCCAGGCAGGTTCGCCCTATATTACCGGTGTTGGCAGGTATTTCAGGCTCCAGCAGCACGATATTGAACATCACATTTCCTTCCCGAGATCTTCTACGAACTCACGCAGACGCCCTATTGCAACCTTGAGATCCGAGAGAGAATAAGCGTAAGAAATCCTGATAAAGCCCTCGCCCGAATCTCCGAAAGCATTTCCGGGCACCACCGCCACCTTTTTCTCTCTCAGGAAACGAGTGGCGAACTCATCGCTGGTCATGTTGAATTTCTGTATGGACGGGAAGATGTAGAAAGCTCCGAAGGGTTCAAAGCAGTCCAGTCCCATGTCCTTAAAGCAGTCCATCAAGAACTTCCTGCGGACATTGTACTCTTCCCTCATGGACTCCACATCCTCATCACCGTTTTTCAAAGCCTCAATGGCGGCATACTGTGAGTTGGTGGGGGCACACATGATACAGAACTGGTGGATCTTCAGCATCTGTTTTAATATATGCTCCGGAGCGCATGCATAACCAAGTCTCCAGCCTGTCATGGCAAATGCCTTTGAAAAACCGTTTATGAGCACCGTGCGTTCCTTCATCCCCGGCAATCCCGCAATACTGGTGTGTTTGCCAAGGTATGTCAGCTCTGCGTATATCTCATCACTGATAACAAAGAGATCATTGTCGATGATAATGTCTTTTATGGCTTCGAGATCACTCTTTTCCATTACCGCACCCGTGGGGTTATTGGGGAACGGCAGGATCAGGATCTTCGTCTTCGGTGTTATGGCATCCTTAAGCTCCTGCGGAGTGAGTCTGAATTCGTTTTCCGCCTTTAATGGGATCGGAACAGGCACTCCACCTGCCAATACAGTACAGGGTGTGTAGGAAACATAGCTTGGCTCCGGGATCAAAACCTCGTCCCCCGGATCCAGCATCGCCCTCAGCGCTATATCTATGGCCTCGGAGCCACCTACCGTCACCATGATCTCATCCGAAAAATCATATGTCAGGTCAAATCTGCGGCTTAAATACTCCGCGATCTCTTTTTTCAAGTCCTTTAAGCCCGCGTTTGATGTATAGAAGGTCTTGCCCTGCTCCAAAGCGCGGATGCCCTCGTCCCTTATATGCCACGGCGTATCAAAATCCGGCTCACCGACGCCCAGAGAAATAGCGTCCGGCATCTCGCTCACGACATCGAAAAACTTTCTGATACCCGAGGGTTTTATTGTGCTGATTGTCTTTGATAAAGGTTCTCTCATTATGCCATCATAACCCTTTCATCTTTTGAAGGTCCGGCCATGATCATTCCGTGATCCTTGTATTTTTTGAGGATAAAGTTGGTCTTGGTGCTGAGCACTGTGTCTATGGTGGAAAGCTTCTCGGATACAAACTGTGAAACCTCACGTAAAGTTCTGCCCTCGATAGTCACCATGAAGT
>JAFYAD010000121.1 GCA_017540915.1 Lachnospiraceae bacterium | reverse complement strand
GTACAGGCTGCAAACTCTCACTATTTCGATTATGATAACCTCACATTGGATGTTAACGGGGAAACAGCTGTAAAAGCCCTAGCAAATACCGGTTATGCAGAGTTTGATATCTCTTTCACCCTGCCTGAACCGACTCTTTTAACAACTCCATCCGTAAACATCACTCTCCCCGTAGACGGAGAAACCCCCAGTTACACGATAACAACTGCAGATACAAACTATACAGCTGAGATAACGGCATGGTATAAAAATAATATGTATAGTCAGGAACTCCCAAACGACTATACATTTAGCAATTCCGACGACTGCTACACAGCCGAAATCCGGATCACGGCTGGCTCCAACAGATATTTTGATCAGGATCAGCTGAATCTTAAGCTAAACGGCAATGTGATCGATGAAGATGATTATTATCCCGTAGACATCACCGAGGATAAAGCTACTTTCCGGTATATCTACGTGATGCCCAAAGAACTCCGCTCTCTGTCATGTGACATAACCAAGCCCTTTGCAGGCAACTCCCCTGTCTTTACGGCTGAAACAGCTTATGATGATGACAATCGCGCTCAGATATTTAAAACCGGTTATAGTGCTGAGGTAATAAGCTGGTATAAGGGTAATAACGAAACAGCAACACTTTCATCCACAGACAAATTCATAGCCGGCGAACAGTATACCGCCAAGATCAAGTTTACCGCCATGGATAATGCGAGCTTTATACTGTTTCCAACTGTGAAAGTTAATAACACCCCTGTCGATGAACTCGAATCGCAAAACAAAAGCAAAGAAAGGTATTGTACTATAACGTATACCGCCGGGAAATCCATCCCAAACATATCTTTGTCCGTAACAGAGCCCGTCGCCGGTGCTAATCCGGATTTCACTATTACACCAAGTGACACCGGATATGATGCAGAAATATCCTGGAGCGGGGAAGACGGTTATCTCGAAGCAGAGGACACCTTTGAAAAAGGTAAACGCTATTTTGCCAGCATTTTTATCATGCCGGACCAAGGCTGCGCATTCGAAATGACAGATTTCAAGGTTTTTGTCAACGGTACGGAAATAAAAGATTATTCAATGGGACCCGGCAATGGCTACATGGGTCTTACCATGATGTATTCCCTGGCAGAGTTCAAAGGATACATAAAAGATCTTAACTTGACCTATACGGAACCCATAGTCGGAAACACACCGAGTTACACTGTTACAACCGGAGATTCACGATATACAGCCAGAATTGTAGGGTGGCTTGAATATGATAACGGAAATGATACCTATCTTGAACCGACCGATACATTTAAGTCCGGCAAACAATACGAAGCACAGATTGGGATCACTACCGCTGTAGAATATGAATTAGATCTTACCGGTGTAAATCTTACTCTTAACGGCACTCTTATTGCTCCGGAAAAATACGATTATAATCTTGAAAAAACCGGATTTCAGTTTCATACCGATATGATCTCTGCACGGGAATCAAAGCCGTTAAAAGGTATCGCTATATCGTCACAGCCTGGTAAGACGGAATATACTGCAGGAGAATCATTCGATGCATCCGGTATGGTTGTAACGGCAATTTATGAAGATGACAGCACATCTTTTATAACCGGATACACGATCACACCTTCAGGCACTTTAACTACTTCAGATACTGCTATTACTATCAGTTATACAGAAGATGATGTAAATATATTCACAATAACGCAGCCTATAACCGTCAAGAGCGCGGAATCCGGCGGTTCAGGCAGTTCCGGCGGTTCGGGTGGCTCAGGTGGTTCAGGTGGTTCAGGCGGTTCCGGTGGTTCAGGTGGCTCCGGTGGATCAGGCGGTTCCGGTGGTTCAGGCGGTTCCGGTGGCTCAGGCGGTTCCGGTGGCTCAGGATCTGCAGATACTACGACTACCCCGGTTGGTACTGATAAACAGGCCGCCGGCACAGTGTCTGGAAACACTACAGCAGAAGTCAAAACCGGAGACACGATAATCATAAAATCGGGCAAAAGCGCAGCTCTGCCCGGCACTTTCACTGTAAAAGATGCTCAGAGCAAAGAGGTTATTTTCAACCTGCCCGAAAACTCCGATATCAAAAAGCTCACCGTACCCGACACTATAACTGCGGAAGACGGCACGGTCTACAAAGTTACCGAAATTGCGCCCGAAGCATTCAAAAACGCAAAAAATCTCAAGAAACTTGTGCTCGGCAGCAACATCACTAAAATAGGAGCAAATGCTTTTAGTGGCTGCGAAAACCTCAAAGCCATTACCATTGACGGAACAAACCTGAAAGAAATTGACGAGAATGCTTTCAACGGTATTCATAAAAAAGCAAAAATAACCGTCAGAGCAAACACCAAGAAAACTTACAAGAAAACTGTAAAGATGTTAAAGAAATCCGGTGCAAAAAAAGCAATATACAAATTCAAGAAAGAAAAAACTGCCGGAAAGAAAAACAAATGACACGCCTGTATTATTATCAAAGCAGCGGCTCGGAAAAATCCGAGCCGCTGCTTTTTTATCCACCTTCATTGGGCACCGTTTTATTGCCACGGAAAGAATATTTTTATATTTTCCTCGAGTATTTTGTGAATGTATATATCAGATCAAAGCAGGTTTTTTCTTCGCTTTCTTCTGTGAGCTCCCAGTCTTCCGACGCATCGAGATCCGGGAAAAAAGTGTCCGCATCGTAGGCATAATCTATTTTTGTGATAAAGGCCATGTCGCACCTGGGTTCCAGAAGCTTGTAAATGCTGCCTCCGCCTATGCAGAAAACATCGTCTGTGTCATAGGATTCCAACGCCTTGTCAAGCTCATCGATATCGTGCACTACAACCGCACCATCCGCTTTATATGACTTGTCTTTGGTCAGCACAATGTTTATACGGTTTGGCAAAGGTTTTTGATTTGGAAAACTCTCCAATGTCTTCCTGCCCATGACCACCACCTTACCTGTGGTAGTCTCCCGAAAGAACTTCATGTCCTCGGGTATATTAGCCAACAGCTTGTTGTTTTTGCCTATTGCCCAGTTTTTGTCCACTGCTGCTATCAGGTTCATGGTTGTATCCTCCTGCAATTAATGTAATGGCACGATTCGTAAACAAATCCTGCCCTATCGGTCGGAACCATTACAAATCATGACTTCGTCATGATGGTTCCTTCCTGTAATATGAATTGCTCTCTCAGAATTGCCCCCTCAGGCCTTCGGCCAGCTCCCCCGGAGGGGGCGCCTTTAAAAAATATATCCGAACCGTATTTAAAGGCTCCCCCTTTGGGGGAGCTGTCGGCTCTGCCGACTGAGGGGGCTTCCCCGACACTCAGATGGCTATCGGTATATCCTTGATCTGCTCGCCGGTCACATAGTCCTCAATATATATGTCGGCGGTTGTGAAATCGTAAAAATCATGTATATCCGGATTGAGCCGGAACTTCGGTGCGGGATGTGTCTCCCTGGATATGAGTTCCTTTACGATGTCCACATGTCTGTCATAGATATGCGCATCCGCTATGACGTGAACCAGCTCACCGGGTTCCATGTTGCAGACCTGAGCCAGCATGTATACCAATACCGCATACTGGCACACATTCCAGTTGTTGGCTGCAAGGACATCCTGACTGCGCTGGTTCAGTATTGCATTCAGGGTGAGCTTATCATGACCGGATCTTTGGGTCACATTGAATGTCATGCTGTATGCACAGGGGTAGAGCCTCATCTCTGAAAGATCGCTGTGCACATAAATATTGGTCATGATACGCCTTGAAAATGGATTGTGCTTCAGGTCATAGATCACTCTGTCGACCTGATCAAAATCTCCCTCTTTGTAGTGATGTTTTACACCCATCTGATATCCGTATGCTTTTCCGATGGATCCGTTCTCATCAGCCCACTCATCCCAGATATTGCTCTTAAGGTCATGTACATTATTGGACTTTTTCTGCCAGATCCACAGCATCTCATCCGTAGCGCTCTTGATATAAGTCTTTCTCAGGGTGATGGCAGGAAACTCCTTTGAAAGATCGTATCTGTTCACCACTCCGAATTTTTTGATGGTGTAGGCGCTGGTCCCATCTTCCCAGTGGGGGCGCACCAGTTCTCCTCTCGTGTCCGTTCCGTTCTCCAGAATATCTTTACACATGTTTATGAAAATATCATCAGCGAGACTCATTTGGCACTCTTCTCCTTTTGTATGCGTATTGTATATGGAATCTGCATTGCGGAAAGACTCGTCTTATCTCTTCCGCCACAGAGCACATACATGAATTATTATATTATCAAAATCACTCAATATCAACTTTTAATTTCTATTACTATTCACAGCCTGTTACTATTCACAGCCACTTTACATACATTCTACAGGCTCGCCCTGACATCGGCAATCTGCGAAGCCAAGCTGGCATATGCCTGTCTGTATGATATTGGCTGTAAATAGTAACCACAGCCTATCAGGTATGTAAGGCATGATCACATACATATGCACTGATGTCTACATCCACAGTTTTTTAAGCTTGCTCATTAGTATGTTTAAAAGAATCGCGGATGGCAGTCCGAGTGCGAATACCACCAGCACGAACAGGGCATTATTGTGTATGTAATAAAGACTTTGAAGCTTTCCGTTAAAGGAATAACAGAAGAGCTCCACGAACAATCCGTGGATCAGGTAAAACTCCAGGGTTATCTTTCCCATCAGTTTCAAAAAGCGGTTTCCTATGCGGATCTTAAGTCCCAGCAGGAAGGCGTAGAACACAACCGAGGAAGATGCCAGCATTTCCGAGCAAAGACAGATTATTCGTCTTGGTATCCTGTCCGGTGCGTCCCAGTATTCCCCGTAATAAGACACCACCGCGGTAACAAACCGGCTTAATACGACGAAGACTGCCATGGCAAGCAATCCCAATACCAGATACAGCCTGTAATGCCTGCGCAGGTGTCCCACGATCTTTTCCTCGTGCATTGCAAAAAAGATTCCCACGGCAAAAAGATGAACCGAATTATACCACCACTCTCCGCACATCCACCAGTCGCCATGATCCAGGGAAGCCCCCAGCAGCTGATAGCATACTGTAAAGATCACAACCGCCAAAAGAGCGGATCTTTCACTCTTGCAAAAACGAAATGCCAGATAAAAGCACAAATAGAAAAACGGTATGACCAGGGCAAACCACTCATTGGGATTACAGAGCTTGAATCTGAGAAGATACCATACGAATGTTCCGCCGCCCATATCCTCTCCGAGTATGATCCTGACTGCCAAAAAGATCAGGGAGATCAGGTAACTCAACACTATGACCGGTACTATCCTCTTCCTGAAAAAGCGATCTTTGAGATAGTCTTTTTTTGTCTTAAAGCTCTTGTAAAGTCCGTACCCGGAACAAAACATGAACAGACTCACCAATATAAATCCGATGGGGACAAAAAACTCAAGTCCCGGCACATAATAACTCTCATCGATCCACGAAGCACTGGTCTTCTGCCCGCAATGATGCAGCATTATACATACAGCGGCAAAACCCTGCATCGCCTTCATCTGTCCGAGTGAAAAAGCCTCCTCGTTCCACTGACCTTTTTTACTGATGGCACATCCCCAAAACAGCGCGATCAAGAGTAACGGGTATACGATATAGATCATGTTTGCCTCCCTTTGTCAGGTCATAATGTTTTTCAGTTTTTCAGCTCACCCTGTCTTGAACCGAGAGCAATGGCACCGTCATTTCTGTCGGTTCTGAAGGGTGCCAGCGGAAGTCCGTTCTGCCCGAATATATAAACGGGCGCATAATTTCTCCAGAAATATCTCGCCTTCGCAGGACTTTCAATCTTCGGTGAACTGAGAATAACCCCTCCGTTATCTTTTATCTCCACCGTTGCCGCCTCATAGATATTGTCATCCCCGGCTATCTCAAAGCCCCACTCTGACGTGTCTTCGGGCGCGTCTTCCGAAATCTTCAGCCCCCCGCTGCAATGCTCAAAGCTGATATGGATCTTCCCATCTGCTATCCTGTATCCGGAATACTCCGGAGCAAATGCCACGCTCTCATCTCCCTTATCGTAAACCTTCAGGAGTGCAATCTCTGCAAGTCTGTCCCCAACAGTCTTTTTATCCGTGGGATGGATATTATGGAACTCTCCTTTATCCAATATCACCGCCATCCATGTATCAGACACCGACTTTGTGACATCTGCCTGAGCCTCTCTGATGAAGGGCCAGTTTTTGAAATCATCCTCACCCTCGTTAACGAATATCGGAAGCTGTGTCAGTATAAAAGGCAGCTTCTCATCCCTGAAGTCCCGACGCCAAACCCTGATCAGAGTTTCCATCAGATCCTTGTAGATATATGGCCTGTTGTCATCCTCCTCCCCCTGATAATAGATGAATCCCGCCAGAGTATATGGCACGACCCTCCGCAGCATGGACTCGTAAAGTCCGCAGGGGCGTGTGAAATTCTTTGGTCCCATGGGACCGGGATAACGATTTTCACCGCAGATCTTTATAGCCTCATCCCAGTTCGGGTTGGGATATGTACTGTAATACTCTCCCAGCCTCTTATCAAATCCGCTCTGATACTCAAGATACTCCTGCCATTCCTGATCGTATTTTACGGGATCCTGTCCTTCTGTCGCCTTATCGTAGGCTTCCACATAGGTCTTCAGCTTATCATTTTCCGCAAGGGAATCCCTGTCAACCCAGCATGAGGCGCTGGTTCCGCCCCAGTTGCAGCCTATGATACCCACCATAACTCCAAGCTTTTTTGCCAGATCCTTCGCAAAATAATATGCAACTGCTGACCATGCCGCAGGAACACCCGGCTCACAGAGCTGCCAGCAGCTTCTCTCCTCCGCCTCGAAAAGTTCTTCTCCCACCCATGAGACTTTTTGAGTATAGTAAAAACGCACCAGAGGATCATTCGCATTTTTAACCGCCTCTGCACCTCCGTCGGAATTCTGAAGCTCCAGCTCCATGTTGGACTGTCCGCCGGCAAGCCATACTTCGCCAAAATAAATATCATTTATGATATTCTTGTCAGATCCGGCAGAGGCAGTTATACTGTAGGGTCCACCGGCACTCACAGGCGGTAAACTCACCTCAAACCTGCCATCTGACACAACAGCCTCCACCTTACAAACGGTATTATCTGCCGCATCTCTTAACTCGATCAGAGCCTCTTTCTGATCGGTATTACCCCATATGACAACTTTCTTATCACGTTGCAAAACCGCATGATCTTTCAATACTGCTGCGAATTTTATCATAGCTGTTGACAACCTCCCAAAACCTCGTATTATTTTCCCTTATACAACACACCGGAACGGAGCAACTAAGCGCTTCCGTTCCGGCATATTTTTCCGTCACTTTATTTCTGTCCGTAGTATGCGTTCTCACCGTGTTTGCGGTAAAAATGTTTTTCGATAAGATAATCCGGTGCCTTATCCGCCCGGCTGTTTACTGTTTCCGTCAGTCGTGCCATCTTCGCAACTTCCTCCAGAACCACCGCGTTATGTACCGCATTGGCGGCATCCGTGCCCCAGATAAAGGGGCCGTGGTTTTTGCACAGAACTGCGGGGGTGTATTCCGGATTTATGCTTTTCTTCTCAAGTGTAGATATGATCACAAGACCTGTGTTTTTCTCATATGCCTCTTCGATCTCCTGAACGGTAAGACTTCTGGTGCAGGGGATGGGACCAAAGAAATAGTCCGCATGTGTGGTGCC
>JAFYAD010000120.1 GCA_017540915.1 Lachnospiraceae bacterium | reverse complement strand
ATATATACAGAAGGATGAAGTCTTAAGCCGCCCTTGTACGGTCCAATAGCATTATTGAACTGTACACGATAACCGGTGTTAACCTGAACCTGTCCCTTATCATCTACCCACGGAACACGGAATTTAATCTGTCTGTCCGGCTCAACGATACGCTCAAGGATAGCTTCTTTTCTGTAAAGCTCCTCATTGGCGTCTACAACCGGTCTGATGGACTCAAGAACCTCTGTAGCTGCCTGGATAAACTCAGGTTCAGCCGGATTCTTTTTCTTTACAAGCTCCAACACTTCATCTACATAACCCATTTTCATTTTCCTCCTTGTAGAAAATCCACGCAATCATCCGCACTGCCGCATCAGAGCACTCTTTATGCCAGATTCCACACTACCGACGCATCACGAAAAAACAAAAAACAACATAGAAGATAATACTACAAATTCCGATTCTTTGCAATTTATTTTTTTGAATTTTTCAAAAAAATATGTTTTTCATTGCTTAACATGATAAAAATATGAATTTTTGCAAGTTTGGTCTTGCAAAAATTCATGCAGCCTTCAAAACCATGCCTGAAAATCAAAGATTTTTTCTTGAACACTCCCGCGCAGGATGATACTATAGCTTAGTATACAGCACGGCTGTAAACAGCAGCCGTACTTTACCGATGCACGGCTTATGAAAGGAGCCTCCATGCCAGACGTCATCATCACCAAACGAATGCTTCTGACTGCTGCGGACACTGCCCTGTCAGAAGCACGGTTGGAATACTATCGCAAAAACCGTGAATATTTTGAACCCTACGACCCGGAGGTATGCGAAGAAAGCCTCTCAATGGAAAATCAGCTTCGCATCCTGAATGCAGAGAAAAGACTGATACAATCAGGGCTCGGTCTGTATCTGTACTGCTTTTTGCGGGATGATCCCGACAGGCTTGCAGGCACCATCAGCTTTTCCCACTTCACAGGACAGCCCCTCCAAAGCGCCGTGATGGGATACGATCTGTCCAGAGAGCTGTGGGGAATGGGCTATGCCACGGAAGCATGCCTGAATGCCATGAGGCTCTTTATCAGAACAACCTCTGTCAAATGCCTCCTCTCATACGTGTCCGTCGCCAACACCCGCTCCATTGCTCTTTTGGAAAGGCTCGGTTTTCAAAAAAAAGACACCACGTATCGTCAGATCACGATACATGGTGTCTTATGTGACCAGATATGCTATTGTCTCTCTACAGCTTAGGTCTGAAGGGCTCTGCTTCCTTTGATCTGTTGCTTTTTTCAACGGGTTCAAGCACGGGTCTGTTTGTCCTCCCTGCAACATCATGACTTTTTACAGGTATCTCCGGCTTGTTTTTCACTATCCTGTTCGCAGCGTTTTTCAATACCTTCCGCTGATCGGTCAAGCCATTCGCGATCTCCTTTTGTCTGTCTTTAGCAATTGTTCTGAGCTTCTCCTGTTTTTTGATCCTTCTCATACCAAAATCACCCTCTTCGAGATAAGCTGCCCCTGCCATAGTGCTCTCCGTACCGCGTATATGATTGATCTTTTGCACGTTTTGTTCTACTGTTCCGGTAGCATCACGCATGACACCTTCCAGCATCACCAGGGAATCCACTGCGTAGGCCTGGGGTCTGTCATCTGTTCTGCTGTTTTTCAGCGTCTTTTCCTTGCCCTTTATAACCGCTTTTGCGGAATTTACGATATCAAAATTCACTTTGGCAATGTAATCCTCCAGCTTTGTGGTATCCAAGTTTTTTATATCCTTGGGCAGATGTGCTGCTTTTTCAACACTTTCATAGAATTTTCTGTACTTTGCATCATTGCCCGGTTCAGGAAGCCTCATATACAGCTCTGCCATCAGGGTTCTGTATTTTTCATATCCGGTGTCGATCTGCACGCCAAAGATGCCTTGATTGATCTCCCTGATGGATTCCCTGACCTTTTCCGGATCCGCAAGGTATTTTTGGAGATCTTTCTCCTTCATTTTATCCAAAGCGTATTTTTTCCTCAATTCGGCAGCGTATTTATGGATCTCATCAAGATCAAATGCCCTCTTCTCCGCTGATGTCTTAAGCGCATATGCAGCCATAACCTTCGACAGGCTGTCAGCCATCACGCTTTTAGAGTTATTTATAATGCCGCGTCCGGTATGTTTTTGTATGTAGCTGTCATAATCCACCGGAAGCTTTGCATTGCTCCTTGGATTCATAAACCTGCGTCCACCGGAAGATAATACCACCGCATTGTAAGCTATGCCTGCTATCGGCTCATCTTCACCGGGATAGCACTGCGACTTTAATGAATTAAATATGGCATCTGCAAGCTTCACCCTCTTTGCTTCCGTCTCTGATCTCTTATGGGCTTTACGCGGATCATTCATCTGAGCTGTCTTATATTTCAGATATTTGCTGATGTATGAGAGGGTCTCCTTCATGCGTTTTTTATATATTCTGCGATCGTTATCATCTGACAGATCCATCATGCTCTGCCATTTTGCAAGAGCCTTAAGCTTTTCCTTCATCTCCGCAAACTGGCGCGATGACTTCATCAGCTTCGGATCAGCCTTGTCCAGAAGCTTGTACATCGTGTTCACATTATTGGTCAGAAGTGCCTTCTCAACAGCTGTCAGCGGTGCATTTATCCTCTTGTTCAGCTTGAATGACGCTGCCCTCGCTTCCCATCCGTCATTTTTTTCGGCCGATTCCGCCTGCACTATCTTATCAAGCGCGCTTTTGACCGCTTTAAGGTTTTGGAGCCTGACCGTCTCAGTAACGGGCTTTACCCTTAGCACTTCATCTTTTAGCTCTGTAAGCTCCCGTTTTTTCTCATTGTAATAGGCAAGTCTCGCCTCCGCCTCCCTTATCTTATCCGTTGTGTCCTTGTCAGGATCTTTCTTGCTCTTTAATGACTTTATTGCCTCCTGCTCCCTGACTATTCCATTCTCATAGCTGGTGATCTTACGGACAAAATACGAGATTGCGGGAAGATCCGCCACCGGATACCCTGCCTTCAGGAAATCTAGCTTTGCATTCAGATCATTGATAATGTACCCGAACCCCCTGGCGCCATTAGCTGAAAAGTCACTGTAGTCATTATCAACCACATGATTGTCGCGAAGATATCTGTTATAATCCTTCTCGGTCAGGTCGTAGTGTCTCCCGGCTCTCACCAGCTGCTGCGTGTACTCATTTATAAGGTCTTCTCTTGTGGTATCACCGGTTTTCAGGTGCTCATCAGCAAGCCTTGCAACCTTTAAGGCACCGGCAGTTGAATCCGAGATACCCGTGTAAGCTATTATTTTCAGATTAGCCTTGTCGTCAATGGGCTGGTTTATAGTCGACTCGAAGTAACCCTTTCCCGTATTCTTATCCTTCTCCGCAGACCCTGCCACAGCCGTAAGTCTGATCTTTGTCAGCACACTGTGGGCATATTCGTACTGAGGATCATTTCTGAATTTTTCGGAGAAAGTACCGTCATGCATATCCTCCATGATGCCCCTGAGCTGATAGAACATATTCTGCTCTTCGGGCGTCTCAAAGTGATGTGTGGCGATCTTTTTGTCCATGGCATCCAGAAGCTCTTTCATTCCCTCCTTAAAAACAGCGATGGGTTTTTCCATTCTGGGATCATCGAACAGCTTATAGGTACTGGACTGGTGTGCAGTATATATCTGATCATTTACTCTTTTTTTGGGAACATTCCCATCAGAAAAGTCTTCCGCCAACGACTCATACTCCGACCCATACAATGATGTAGCATCAGGATCGTTCTGCAGCAGATCCGGCATACAGATCTTCCTGAATATGGCATCCTGCTGCTCCTTTGTCAGCACATCTCCCAATTGCCCGTACAACACTGCGCTGGCAGTATCTGTGGAGAGATCACTTTCTGTATATTTATCTGTGAGTTTTTCAGGCTTTTCCGCCTCGCCATAGCCATATACCCTTACATCCTCGTCTTCAAGTCCCGGCCATGGTTTTTCAGCTTCATCCTCGACCTCGGCTTCACCATCCCCACCGTCCTGTGGTACATTTTCTTCTTTGTTTTCTTCTTTGTT
>JAFYAD010000119.1 GCA_017540915.1 Lachnospiraceae bacterium | reverse complement strand
CTGAGCGGTGAGGAATCACCGGAAAAGATAGCTAAATTTGAAGCAGAGCAGAAAGCAAAAAGAGAGAAAAAAGCTAAAGAAAGGCAGGAAAGTATTGAGCGGAGCCAAGAAGCGGCAGATGAACGCAGGCGTATTCAAGAAGAAAGTTATCACAGGAGAAGCATAGAGTCTGTTCTTCGTGAGCAGATGCTTGGTGCAGGGACACTAGCCTTTGGAGATACACCGGAAAGTGTGTTAGCGGCTTATGGAGCGGGGATATCAATCCCTAATAGTTTTGATATATAAGAAAGCATGGATATGGAGGATTGCTTGTGAGTATAAGCACCTTACAAAGTATTTCTTCGGAAATAATAAGACATTCTGTTAATAAAACAATGCCCGAGGTGGCTGAAAAGCAGGAAGTATCATCTTTCTCAGAGATATTTGCTGAAGCTTGTGGAAAAAGTAGTGATGTAAGCAGTATGTTCCAGGCATCATTTTCTAACTATAATGTTCAAACCAAGGTGGGAGATTGTGATGTACCATGGGAATCCTGGGATCGTAACGATTTTCCTATTTGGGAGTATTTTAAGAAAGATTCATCAGCAGAATGCCTGAACAAATGGAAACCAAGTGGCCCTGAACCGCCGCAGACAGATCGAAATGTACAGAAAGGTCTCAGCCAAATTAATTATGGCGAGATGGTTATTCTGATGCCGGAAAGTCTTCAGAAGAAGATGGAATCTGATCCGGATTTTGCAGAAGAGGTTTTAAAGAAAGTACAAAAGTGGAAAGAAGATTATGATAGAGAGGATAATGCAATTGCAGCTTCTCTCGGATATGATCCTGGACTTAATCAGTTGTCGAAAAGCTACTGTATTCAGTTAGACGAGAACGGGAATGTCGGAGATTATACTGTCGTTGGCGGAGGTTTTGATGATCCGCACGATACAAGTGTCACAGTTATTAGCAAAGATGATCCGTTTTTGTTCAGGAAAACAGTAAGAAAAGAGAATCTACTAATAACAGAAAATGAGGTAGTAACAGAAAAGAATGACATTGACTTTGAAAGCGTAGCACCGTATTTGATGGATTTTAAGGTGAAAAAGGTATAGAATTAACAATGAAGGAAATAATACTATAGTTTGATAACAGTCCCGTGATAACAATTTGATAACATTAGCTGATACAGTCCGTGCGATATGGACAGCTGAAACCAAATGAAATCAAATCGTAACAGAGAACCCTAACAAAAATGTTTAAGGTACAGGTTAAGTTAGGGAGCTGGAGTGATAACGAGTCAAGCGAGTTAGATAAATAAGTAAGTCTTAATCAACAGTATCTGTAAGGCAGAGAGAAAAATCATCAAGTGTCCCCCAGCTTTTTGGACAAAGATTCATTCGTACACCAAATGTAATCTCACCATCTGTTATCGGTATATCGCATAAGATTGGGTTTTGCCAGTTGCACCAGGATGTATCCATAAAGGAAACAGTATATTCGACACCATCTGCGATTGCATACAATTCCATGCTGCAGTCGTCGTTCATATCGCCGCCCTGAGAAAAAACGGATACCATATAGACGCCGGGTGTCAGATCCGTTTTCGTCTGGGATATTGTGAATGACATGTTATCTTCCGACCAGAAATGAAATGACATATCACCTGTTTTGGCGTCGGCTCCGTTGTCCTGAAAATCAGTAGGATTTGAATCGCCTTCATAGGCAACATCCCACATAGAGTAATCCTCTTCTTCAAAGCCGGGATTGTCGGCGATATTTACATATCCAACATTTACGGTAGCCGTCACGATATGACCATCATCTGTCCTGCCGGTGACTGTATATTCTCCGTCTTTTGAGGTATCGGCAGATTCAAGCTCCGATTCGTCCCATGTGACACTGACCTCGCCGTTTAACGATCTGTCATTATATATTGCGAAAACAGTATCCGGCATCATAAGTTCCCTGCCGACGAGAACATCTATATTTATGTCAGGTATGTAATCGACAGCCGGATCACATATCGTACCGGTAGCGAGATATTTAAATGTATCGAGAGAGGGCAGGACCTTACCGTCAAAATCAAACAGGGCCTGATTGTCCCAGGCTGATCCTCCGTAATAGCTGCCTACATTTTCGTGGTCATATGAATCGGCATAGCTGGTAGCCCATCCGCTACCGTACTTTTCCCACAGCTCCATGTTGGTCTCATAATCGTTGCCTACGGGTATCCATGTACCACCCCAGTAAAATACACCTATGCCGCCGTTATCATACGTAAGGGCGCACATATCACGGATCATTGTTGACTGGCTCTGGACAGAGGATGTATATCCGGCGCTCATTTCTCCGCCTGCGGCACTGTTGTCATAGCAGTCGCCGTCTTGATCTGTAAAAGGATACGAAAATTCGGCAAGCATCACATCTTTGCCATATTCATTTTTGACATGACTCATCACATTTCCAAACTGCTCAAAGGAGCCTGACCAGAAAGTGTAGTAGGAAAGACCGAGAATATCATAATCCACATTGTTTTCAAGGAGTCCTGCACATATATTGTCGATCTTTTCGTAATCTGTTGAATTGGTGTAATGAAGAGCGACAGCTATATCCCTGTCATACACTTCTGATATTTTCCTGACAGCCTGACTGCCACTGTTAAAAAGACGGCATATAGTATCAAAATCTGTCTCTCCGGACAGACCGTTATTTGTCTCATTACCAACCTGGACCATTGATACGTTCACGCCGGCACAGATAAGTGTTTCGAGACTGTCGTATGTGAAATCATAAAGGGCGAGGCATTTGTCCTCATCAGAGAGATTCTGCCATGCAACAGGTGAGAGCTGTCTTTCCGGATCGGCCCAGAAGTCGGAATAATGAAAATCAATCAGTACCTTCATGCCATACTTTGTAGCTCGGACTCCCAGACTGACTGCAGTCTGCAAATCACAGTTTCCGCCTCCGTATCCGTTTCCGTCAAGGTCGTAGGGATTGTTCCATATACGGAGTCTTATATAATTGACTCCCGACTGTGAGAGTATCTTAAACACATCCTGATCGTTACCTTCACTATCATAATATTTGGCACCACTGTTTTCTATTGAGAGGACTTCGGATGCGTCAACACCTCTGATGAAATCGTCCGGAATGCCTTCTACAGGTTCAACATATATACTGCTTTCTTCAGCAGCGGACGGGAGTGTGAAATATTCTATCTCTAATTCGCTTACTTCTTTTGCAGTATAATCATGGTCTTTGGCAGTATATTCAGACGGAGATGCGGCAGCTTTTGCAGCGTCGGCGGCTTTTACTTCTGCTCCGGCATTGACCAGTGTCATATCAGGGGCAGTATCGGCAGATACAGCAGTCTGATTATTATTTGAGCAGGCTGATAAAAGAAATACGGATGCAGTCATTATGAGCATAGTTGAAAGTTTTTTGAGTATCATCATTACCGGTTCCTCCTATATCTTAATTATTTTTGTGTCCCAGTCACTTAAGTGAATTGCCCCGGGACAGATATTTTCGTCGATAAAGTCGGCTTCCGAATCGGAATAGTTTGATATAAACATGTATTTTTCACCGTTTGAGTCAGAAACCTTTCTGGCTACAACGGGATACCGGGCACCCGGAATATCGAGGGATATGGTATCTGCAAGCTTTGAAATAATGGGTTTTAAGTCATCTTTTTCAAGAAAGGCTCCTACATAGGTAAGAGAACCTTTTCCAATTGGCTGATGTATGACTGCAGCGTATTTCTCCCAGTATTTATGCTCATATCTGCCCCATACCTTTGCAGTCTCAGAGTTTGTCCTGAGCAGTTCTATCCAGTATTTTGGAGTGGCTGTATATCCGTTGTCAAAAAGTATTTTGGCTCTGCCCGGGACAGTGAATTCGTCATATGTAAAACCACATATATCAGTGATGCCGTGAGGCTGGGCATCGTGATATATTTTGAGATTTCTGTCTGCAAAAAGGCTTTTAAAACTCATGAGTACATGTCCGCCGTTTTCTATATAGCTGCGCAGGGACCGGACTGTCTCATCTGAAACGGAATACATTGCCGGGATAATGATCAGCCGGTATCTGTCTGGATCGTCGCCCGGATAAATGACGTCACAGTGGATGCCCAGCTCATAGCAGCCATCAAAATATGTTCTGACCACATCGTTATAATCGGTGTGATCCGTATCATCAAAGGGAAACTCTTCAAGACCCACACATGAACAGCGGTCAAGCATGATCGCAACGTCATTTATTGGCATTAATCCATGCCCGGCAAGGAGTGAGGAAGGTACTGTTTTCGTAAATTCTGTATATGAAGAGGACAGCTCGTCATAAATTCTGTTAGGGAGGAGAT
>JAFYAD010000118.1 GCA_017540915.1 Lachnospiraceae bacterium | reverse complement strand
CGTGGATGATAAGCCTGTGATTGTTGTGATGGCAGGAGACGGGCGTGTAAATAGCTCCAAGTTCAAGGCATTGTTTCATATGAAGCCCGGCATGATCCCGAGAGACAGGGTTGAAGAGCTGACAGGCTTTCCGCCCGGAGGAGTATGTCCTTTTGGAATACCTGCTGGGATCCCAATATGGCTGGACATTTCAATGAAGAGATTTGAATATGTGCATCCCGCAGGCGGGAATGAGTACACCTCGGTCAAGCTCACACCTGATGAATTGGAAAAAGTTACGGATTCTGTCGGATGGTGTGATGTATGCAAAGGATGGGAAGAAGAGTGATCGTATGAAAAGAACCTTCACGATATTAGCGGGATTGATTCTTATAGCCTTGATGGCAGGATGCGGCGCAGAAAAGGAGCAGGGGACAGTGTCGTTATTCAGTAGCGAAAAGATAGTCGGTAAGGATATTCAGATTGAGGATATCACTGACTTTTATTATACGGAAGAAAACATCAACTACGATGCCTACTATCAGAGATACCGTTTCTATGTTGAAGACGGGAAGCATATGTTTTTCCATGAGACCAGAGAGCGCAAGGATGATTACGGTCCTTGTACGGAAGATGACACCACGTTGATCGGAACCATAGAGCTTACGGATGATCAATGGTCGCAGTTTACTGACCTTGTGAGTGGTGGAACCGTTAAAGCAAGGGAGGATTCTGCTGATGCAGGTGGAAGAGGCCCGTGGCTGTATCTTTACTGGAAGAATGATAAGGGGAAGTATCAGGAGTTTTCCTTTGATTCCTATGGTACACAGGTAAAGTTTGTAGAGTATTGCCTTTCATTTGTGCCGGATGCACCGGAGAAGGACGAGACCGCGAATGAGGATGTGATTGATGGCGAAGTATCCGTAGTCGGCCCGTATGGACAGATTGCGGTAACATTGCCCGATAATTGGAGTGGAGAGACGGTTCCGGTAGATGCTGACAAGCTAATGTATGGTCTTTATGGATTGATCGTAAAGCCGGATGGCGCATCAGAAGGTCAGATAGAAATTTCCGTCATGGACAGCTTTGGAGTATGCGGAACAGGGCTATATCAGGAGAACTGGAATCTTGCAGGCAGAAAGGTTTCGGTTGGAACATATGATGATCATGAATACTGGGATTATATTGTGTTCAGCGATGAGAAACCTCAGATAGTAGCCCAGCATACGGATTGCGACTCATGGACGGAAAAAATGTGGGATGAGGCGTATGAGCTGCTTGATTCCCTGCAATATAACGATAAGAATGCGGAGGGCGGTATCGGCCAGTATATCCCGGATTCCGAGGTCGAGGCGATAGGTGTCATGATGGATGTGCGTCATGTCACACCGACAGGGCTTACTGTACATTTCCGCCGGTATGACAATGGATATAAGGGTGAGATGACTTATGGTGAGGAGTATACCCTTGAAAGACTGAATAACGATGTGTGGGAACCGGTCCCCACGGTCATAGGTGATGGTGGGTTTAACGACATCGCCTATATCATCGAGCCTGATGGAGAATCAGAGATAGAGACTGACTGGGAGTGGCTGTATGGAAAGCTATCTCCGGGAACGTATAAGATCACGAAAACTGTGATGACCGAGCGTAAGGAAGGAGACAGTCTGCCGAAGTATACCCTGAGTGCGCAATTCATGCTCGCAGGTTCAAACGGGATATTCAAGACCTATGAGGTGACGGATCCAGAACTTTCGAAGCAGTATTTTGAAGAGGATAA
Organism: Lachnospiraceae bacterium; assembly: GCA_017540915.1. The sequence continues at coordinate 2,190 of JAFYAD010000118.1, read as the reverse complement.
ACTTGTGACCATGGTTCGCTACTATGAGATGACTGACGGGACATGGAAAACGGATGATCACATCTATAAGTACAGGCTTGAGATTACCGGCAGAATGGGCGGTGCTGTGAAAGACAGTACATTTGTGTATTTGAGCAATATAGAAGAGATCACCTTTGATCAGGCATGGAAGGCAGCCGGCCTCAGCAGTAACATGGATGACTATTTTGACCCGAAGGATGCCGTATTGGTGGCAATGAAATGAGGAGGTAGAATCATGGCAAAAGCATTAGTAGCGTATTTCAGCGCAAGCGGAGTGACAAAGAAACTGGCAGAGAATCTTGCCGGGGCAATCGGGGCAGATACATTTGAGATCGTACCGGAACAGATATATACGGACGCTGATCTTAACTGGCAGGATCAGAAGAGCAGAAGCTCTGTCGAAATGAAAGATCGTTCATGCAGACCTGCGATAGCGTCAAAGGTTGAGAACATGGCGCAGTATGATGTGATATTTGTGGGCTTCCCCGTATGGTGGTATCGTGAGCCTTCGATCATAGATACATTTGCGGAAGCGTATGACTTTGGCGGTAAGACCATTGTGCCCTTTGCCACATCCGGCTCCAGCGGTATCGGAGAATCAGGCAAGAATATCGGAGAGCTGGCCAAAGACGCTCATGTATATGCCGGTAAGCGTTTTGAAGCAAATGCTTCTGCTGATGAACTTAGGAAATGGGCAGAAGAGTATCTGTAAACTGATTTTGGGTTATAGAATATAATATCTCTCAACGCCGTTGAGAGTTTTCATACAAGATAGATTTCATGGAGTACGGGAGAAAAACTATGAGTGATAATTTGACATTTGAGAATCTTATTGGAAATGTCGAGCATGTTCATGATATAACAAGTGCTTATGCCAAAGGGGCAGTTAATCAGCTTCTGACTGTCCGGAACTGGATGATAGGATATTATATTGTCGAATATGAACAGCATGGGCAGAACCGGGCCGAATATGGAACAAATCTGCTGGGAGAGATGGCTAATAGCCTTAATATCAAGGGGCTTGATAGAACTCATCTGAACCTGTGCCGCGTGTTTTATATCAAGTATCCTCAGATTTGTGCGACAGTGTCGCACAAATTGAAAGGTATCGGAGAATCAAAGTATTTGCCGGATTTGTTACCGGAAGAGAGTGAAACAAAGGATTCAGACGAGAATGTGGAAATATGTGCTACAGCGTCGCACAAATTCGAAACGCCGGCAGATGTGCTTATAAGCAGGCTTTCCTTTTCACACATTAGGGAGATTATGACGATAGATGATGCGTTTGAACGGTTCTTCTATGAGTTTGAGTGCATCAAGGGCACTTGGAGTGTGAGGGAACTCAGAAGGCAGATTGCAACTAACCTTTACGTGAGAGCAGGGATTAGCAAGAAGCCGGAGCTGTTATTGGATCAGCTTGTTAATAACGACTTTAATGCGGTATTCAATGTCAGGGAGCCTATGGCTTTGGAGTTCCTCGGTCTGGACGCAAAAGAGTCTATTACAGAATCTGATCTTGAGCAGGCAATGAAGGATCATTTACAGGAGTTTATGCTTGAGCTTGGCAAAGGCTTTTGTTTCGAGGCCAGACATAAGCGGATTCTCATAGATGATGAGTATTATTTTCCGGATTTGGTCTTTTATAACCGGATACTGCATTGTAGCGTGATTATTGAACTGAAGAATGAGGAGTTCAGTCACGAAAACCTCGGACAGCTCAATGCATATGTAGGATACTACAAGGAAAACGAGATGTATCCCGGTGATAATCCGCCGGTAGGGATCCTGCTCTGTACGAAAAAGGGGAAGAAGATGGTGGAGTACGCACTGTCAGGGATGGATAATCAGTTATTTGTTTCACAATATATGTTACAGCTGCCGGATAAGAAGCAACTGGAGGAGTTCCTGATCAAGCAGATGGACGAACTGGGGATGGAGTAAAGACATGAGCTATTGAACTTCTGGACCGACGGTCCAGAAGTTGAGGACGACAGAGTAAGTTAAGGGGTAAGTTAGGGAGCAAGTTAGTGGTATACTTTACAGCCGATATGCATCTGGGACATCGTGGCATCATTACGATGCAGGATCGTCCCTTTTCTGATGTTGATGAAATGAATAAGGCACTGATACGGAATTATAATGCGGTGGTCAACAGGAATGATATCGTAT
>JAFYAD010000117.1 GCA_017540915.1 Lachnospiraceae bacterium | reverse complement strand
GTACACGTCCAGCTTTTTGTGCCCAATAATGTCCGAAACATAGTCATTATCATCCTTAGTCACAGCATTTTCCTTGTATTTCCCGGAGAAACCGCACTGCTCCATCAAATCTTCTGCCTGTGCTCCGTCATAACATGTCGCAGATGCCAGCATTGACAGAACCGCAAGCTGTTTTTGCTCTTTTTTGCCATTTTGGGAAAAATATGCATCAGTGTACTCCGCACCGTAATTAACGGTTTCGCCCGACACTCCGTCTCCAAACCCTACGGTAACGGTCGTCACGCACTTACCGGATGCATCGGAACAAACAGTTTTTTCCTTTGACACTGCACTCATATGGCCAACGCCAAAAATACTCATGCATACGGCGACTATCACAATATACAAACCAGTCTTTTTCATATCGGATGTATTCCTTTCTAAGGTTTATTACATGATTTAAAAACATGAAGGTGACTTATGGATTGTTTCGCTTTTTCACAATCCTGCCCGATCATTACATCGCCTTATCCAGCAAAGTCTTCAGATCGTCTGCTTCCAGCATTCCGGCGTCATAGTAGATTATTTCTCCGTTGCTGTCAAATATAACCGTCGTAGGCACATAGCCTGTTCCGTATGCAAAATCTGCCAAATAATCCCAGTCATAATACACAGGGAAAGAAAGCTTATTGTCCTTTATGAATTCCTTCACATTGGACAATTCCTCTTTCTCCTCGATGTTGATCATTACAAACTGCACTCTGCCGCAATATTCCTTATACACCTTGTTAAAATCAGGAAGCTCTGCAACACAAGGCGGACACCATGTCGCCCACATGTTGATCACTACGGGCTTTCCGGCATAATCGGAAAACTTATATGACTTATTTTTTGCATCGTATACCGTAAAATCCTTTCCGCTGAATTTGATCTTCTTATTCGTAGTGACCTCAAATTCTTTGCAAGGAGTTCCTTCGGTCTTACTGCTGCCGCTCTGTGTATAGGCAGAGATCTTGAATTTGTAATTCTTTCCGCTATCCAGTCCGGTAACCTTATATGAAGTCTTTGCAGTAGAAGCACATTCCGCATAGGTCCTTTTTGCGCTATCGTACATATAGATCTTGTATCCGTTCGCTCCCTTAACCTTCTTCCACTTTAAGGTGGCTGAGCTTGTATTTGTCTTCACCGACTTAATCTTCGGCGCAGCCAGCCCCGCAGCCTCAGCCTTCACAGCGGGCATAAGACATCCCACCAAAAGCATCAGACCAAACAGCATCCATGCAAACTTCATTAACCCCTTTTTGATCTTCTTGATTTCCATTTTCTACCTCCTCAAATTATTGATCTGTGATTAAAAAATCTTTCCTTCCTGTCACAAAGCCACGACACACAGCAATATCCGCTCCTTCGATATCTCATGATTCAAATAGTATTTCATATGATCCGTACTCATCATCTGTAGTGAACTCAGGCTCCGAAACCAATGTGTACCCGTCATCATATCTGTATACATGTATTTCATATTTGTATGGTTCTCCCGCATATTCTATAATGCCATTCTCATCGCTCTTAGCCAGAAAGCATGTCTCCTCCGTGCATATCTGAAGTGACACACCTGTTACGGGTGATCCGTCTTTATCTATGCATTTGAAAACATAAGCTGCAGTTACCGGAGCATCATTTAAAGTGTCAGTTTTTATATTTTCTTCGTTTGACAGGCCTTTTTCATCCGGTATAGTATTTTCTGCAATCAATCCATCTGCATCAACATTATTATCATCCGCCCTTACATCCTCGGTCACCGGGCTTTGAGATCCGCTTTCTTTCGCTGCATTTGAGGAGCATCCCATCAATACTGCTCCAAGCGCCACAGCATACATTCCGAGTTTGATCCTGCTTATTTTTTTCATCTGTATTAACACCTTTAGACATTATGTAGGGATTATCCCGTCACGAAGATTCTTTGCTCTTATCCGAACCGGCTGCGAGTGCGGAAAGCCCGTTATACCGCTCCAATGCGCCATGGGGACAGGCCTTCAGACATTCCTCGCACCGTATGCACTCCAACGAGTTTGGAGTCTTTCGCGGATCTATGCCGGCTTTACAGATGCTACTGCATGCACCGCAGTCCGTACACTTTGAATCGATCACACGATACCTGTACAACGCCACCGGATTAAACAGGTTGTAGAATGCTCCCAGAGGGCACATATACTTGCAAAAGGGACGATGTACCTTCATGGATACCACTGTGATCAACAGCAAAACCGCAATCTTCCACCAAAATCTGAAACCTATGGCTGTACGGAGACCTTCATTCATGACCACCAAGGGAATTCCCCCAAACAGCGTTCCACTCGGGCATATCCACTCGCAAAACCAGGGTCTGCCCATACCGGATGAGTTTGCCAACAAAGCCGGTAACGCTATAACAAACACCAGTAGTACCGCATACTTTATCCATTTAATAACACGATGTCCCGGAAGGTTTTTTCTTTTCTTAAAAACGGGGATCTTATGCAAAAGATCCTGTACAAGCCCGAAGGGACATAACCATCCGCACACAAACCTTCCCAAAATGCTGCCAAACAGTATCAGCACTCCAAAAGCATAAAATGCAAACCTGTGATCCGGGCTGTTCAATGTAGCCTGAAGCGCGCCTATGGGGCATGATCCCAACGCTCCCGGACAGGAATAACAGCTCAATCCCGGTACGCAAAAGCTTTTTGTCTTGCCTTTATAAATCTTTCCGCTGACGAATCCGTATATATATCCGTTGGTGAAAGCAGCCCATACAGCCTGGATCAGCAGGCGGAATCTGCCGTGTTTTCCGAGTTTCGTCATGTCATCCGATACCTATACATTCGAGGCATATGTTAACGGATTTTTGCAGCACCGTCTTTACCTCACCGTCCGCCACGCCAATACCGATCATCGATATGCCCAAAACTATCAACATTATGCATATTCCGGTTCTAGTCTTCTCTCTCATACTACTCTTTTGAAATATATCTTTGCGTGATCTCCAGAAACTGCTCTTTACTCCTCTTGCCGTAAAAGCTCTCCAGAACCGTGCCTTTATCATCCACTATATATGTCACCGGTACAGCCATCACATCCCGCAGAAAAGACGTCATCATCTCTTCCGAAGGGATCACCACCGGATAAGACAATTTCAGATCGTCACCGGCGATCTTCACCGCATTCGCCAGAATCTCATCATCGACATTCCCCGAGGCATCCGCACAATCCATGCAGATACCCACAACACCGATATCTCCTGCATTTTCTGAAAATATCTCGTTAAGCTCCGGCATTTCCTCGATACATGGTCCGCAAAATGTTGCCCATACATTTATAATGCACACTTTATTGGACTCAATACTGTCCGCAAAGTCGAAGGTTTCTCCCGAAAGAAGCTCTGCGCTCATACCGGAAAAATCGATCTTCGCATCACCGTCATTCGCATATGACTGTGCGCCGGAATTTGAATCCGCATCCCCAACACTGCCGGTGTTTGTATAAATTCCCTCATTTGATCCGCAGGATGTGAGGATCAATCCTAAAATCAATGTCAACAATGTAATAATCTTTTTCATTTTCCACTCTGTTTCTGCAAATGCTCTGATTTATTTCCTCGAAATATAAACGCTCCGCACAGTTGACCATGAGCTATATACTTTGTTATGATCTTCATCATAAATAAATGTGCGAACCTTTACATAACACGTACTTCCCTTTTTGAAACCGGAAATAGTCACAGAGTTACGAGATTGCCATGTCAGTTTTTTGGACTTGGTAAATTTTTCATTTTTTGAATATCTCAACTCATAACCATCAACACCGGCCTTTTTACCCCACTTCACAAAGACTTTTCCATTCTTTCTGTTCTTAAGCTTTTTGATCTTAACATCCGGAGCACTTACAGTCGTCTTCGGGGGTTGAGTGGTTGTACTACCTCCAACGGTTGTAGCGCCACCTGATGAACTGCTTCCACCGGACGAACCGCTGCCTCCGGATGTACTGCCGCCTCCGGACGAACTGCTGCCTCCGGATGAACTGCTTCCTCCGGATGAACTGCTTCCTCCGGATGTACTACTGCCTCCTGATGAACTGCTGTTTCCGGATGAACTGCTTCCGCCTGACGATCCGCCATCTACATAGATTCCTAAAACCTTCTCCAATTCGGCTATACAATCATCCTGCACCGGCTCATTTTCATCATGCATATGGAAATATGTTAAAACATGATCTTTATCAAATACCAATGTTTCCGGCAATGTTATGGAAATATTACCTTTCTGATACGAAGCTGATCTGCATATATCCCAGAAGAGACTGTTGTTTGCCTCGAAATTATCTGACCATAACGTTCTATTATCTCCGCCGGACATTTCAGCAAAAAGACCGGCATTATCATCTATTGCAAGAAATACTACCTGTACATTTTTCCCTTTATCTCGAGCTTTTACTGCGGCTGAATACGCAGCCTTTGTCTTTGCACAGCCGGGGCGTCCAATGACCACCACCGTATACTCATTGTTAAAATCACTTACTTTCCATGCGGAGCCATCATTTGATACTATCTCGAAAGCATCCATGATCTCCTGTAATTTCCAGAGGCGGGCATCCGGATATCTGTAAGTACGGGTGTATCCGTTATTTTCTGTAGTTGAATCAGCAACTGTTACCCTGCAGGTTGCCCACATTGTAGAATCTGCATTGTAAACATTTACATCTGCAGTACCTACTCCCAAGGCATATACCTTTCCACTTGAATCAACTGCTGCAACATCGGTATCTGTAGAACTCCACACAAGTCCTGCTCTCTCGCTGTCAGGAGTTACAGTTACACCCAATGTCGCTGAATCTCCCAATACCATATCAAGCGAATTTTTTTCAAGCGTAATTGACGGCTGTACAGGCGGTTCCTCATTCGAGCCGGGCTCCTCTGTACCGGTATTCTGACCGGTCAGATCCAGCGAATAGATATACACCTTATTACTCGTATCTCCGTATTTATTTCCAACCCAGCAAATCACTCCGTTAGATAATACCGGCATCTCACAGGGATTGAGTCTTGCGGTATCAGAAAACAGCGTCGCAGGGGTGATCACATTTCCGCTTGCATCAAGCACAATATAATATACGCCCTTGAATGTATATCCTTCGGTTAACTCATATAATACAACAATCCTGTCATCTGTTAACGATGCAATCTGAACATTCGAAACCGTGGTGCCGGAAGCATATGATGTAAGCCATTCCACACCATAGTCTGTAACTTCTGTACGCCCGTTATTTCCGGCAAGACCGGATCTCACGCCGGTGGTTGTATATGCATCCGCAGAGCTCAGATCTGCATCGGGATTAAATATCTGAATAAAGATATCCTCGTTTTCTGTTTGAGCATTTGAATTCAACGAGCGTACGGACTGTGAAGCAAAAGCTACTCTTCCGTCCGAAAGTGCCGCAAGCCCTCCCATGTGAGCGAAATTATTGTTTAAAACATGCATGTTATAAGCATCAAAAGCTCCGTCCTCAACCCAGAAATCAAATAATTTTTTCTCCGTACCGGAAATAAGTGCACCATTATCTGACAGTTTGACATAAAATGCCTTAAACGCTCTGTCGTAACAATCACCCTCGCTCATGTGTACAAAACCGTCTTTAGTCGAAACAACTCTCTGGGCAAAGGAATGTGATTCATAATACCCACCGGTATTAACCTTTGACATATCATTTATATTCACCGAAAAGACCGAATTGCTCTGATGACTGCTGTACATATGTCTGGCATAGTTTACCGTTAGTATATTACCGTGAATAGCCGCATCGCAGTTTCCGCCTTCAAAAGGTTCTTTCGTATAAAAGCTTGTATCATATGCAAGACTGGAACTGCCGTTGTCACCTGTGGTTGCTATATGATTGCCGTTGCCGTCATATTTAGAAATAAAAACCGTTTCCACATTAGTATCATCTGTAGTATTGTCCTCTCCGGTCACAAGATAATAGTATCCATTGGCATCACAGATAGCCGTTCCAAACTTTGAATGCTGTTTTACAAGCGGAAGGGTCTGCACAACCTCCCCGGAAGCATTTGTTCTATATACCGTAACCACACTATCCGAGTCAACTGCAAAACACAGATTCCCCCCTGCATCCAAAAACTGAGCAACATTTGTGACGCCATCCCAGTTTGAGTATCTGCCTACAGCTGTAATTGACTGAGTTGTCTCAGTCGCTTTCTCCGCCGCGAAAACATTTCCCATACTGCACAAAACCATGAATAAACCCAACGCTATCGCCGTGAATAATGAACGGTTTTCCACGTTCTTCTTCTTCATGTCCAAGCCCTCCTTCTAACGCTGTATTTGGTCTTCTATTGCAATCGGAATACTCTCGGATACATTTCATCCAACTGTAATATCTTACGATTTGAATCCGCTTCAATCGCAGGATCCCAACCGCAGGATCCATACATGCGGTAATTCTAATGTCCCTCGGAATATTTATCATATCACAAAATATCGAATTTGGGAATAACCAACGATCCAGGAT
>JAFYAD010000116.1 GCA_017540915.1 Lachnospiraceae bacterium | reverse complement strand
TTCCTGAAACACCGGCAACGATGGTACCCTCTGCTATACCTGTCTGGAATTCCGCATCGGTTGCAACCTGGAAACCGGGGTTAGCACAAATATCCAGAATGGCCTGCGCTACATCTGTTGCGCCTGCCTCGTTCCATGTGCAGTAATTTGTACCGTCGTCATTTAATCCGACCTCGTATCCCGCACCCTTAAAGAATGAGTACAGATACCAGCCGCCTGAAACCGCCATCGAAGCCTTCTTGCCGTTCTCAGCAGCGATACTCATCATGGTATCAAGATCTCCGACCTGGCTCTCATCAAAGAACTCCTTCGAGTAGAACATGAAGTAACCGTTGGATGCGGTCATCGGATAAGCGTAAAGCTTTCCGTCGATGGAAGCGGCGTCCACAGCACCTGCCATGTTCTCACCCGTAACATCATATGTATATGATGCGCTCACTTCCTGAAGGGCTCCTGCGGCAACCAGCTCGTTGATCTGATCATCCGCAAATGTGTAAACATCGGCTGCCGCCTCAATATCTGTGAGAACCGTATCCTTTGCCTGAGCTTCCGAGCATGCTCCCAGTGTAATATTGAAATCAACATCCGGGTACTCAGCCTCAAACTTGTCTATCAGCCCCTGTGTGAACTCCTGCTGAAGCTCAGATGCCCAAACAGTCAGGGTGACTGTGCCCTCTGTGGCATTGATGAGATTCTGGATAGCGTCATTGGAAGCCTGTGTCACCTCAACTGCAGGAGCATCTTCATCCGAAGACCCCGAATCCGTTGTATCGGCATCGGCAGAACCTGCATCTGTTTTGGTTTCCGTATCTGTTGTCGCACTGTCTGTCTTAGTCTTGCTGTCATCTGCCGGAGCTGTATTTCCGCCGCAGCCGGCCATTGTGCATACCATGGCAGCGGCCATGAGCACTGCTACGATCTTCTTTTTCATTTTCTGTCCCTCCTTAAAATCAGGTTTCATACTCTTTCACGTTTTGCGCGTTTGCGCAATCGGTTGTTCATGTGTTGATAATAGCAGGAGACAAAAGATTTGTCAACAAAAATTTTCAAAAAGCTCACAAACCATTGAAAACATTGGCTTTTTCATTTTTCTTCAGGTTATTTTTCTATAAAACATGTCAAAGCTGCGCAAACCAAGATCACGTTTTTCCCAAAAAAGATATTGACATTTTCATGCAGTATGCTTTATATTTGTGTTGTGCAATCGGTTGCGTAAACCGATCGTGCAATACAATGGTATTCTATACCGGAAAGAAGGACACATGTCAGGTACACAGACAGGGCTCTCTGAGAACCTCACCATACAGGATATAGCCGACGCGCTTAACATATCCAAGACCACAGTCTCACGCGCAATATCGGGAAAAGGACGCATAGGCGAGGAAACACGCAGTCGGGTATTGGATTACATAGAACGCAAGGGATACAGACCAAACCCCATGGCAAAAGGACTGGCCAGCAACCGAACATACAATATCGCCTGGGTTATGCCCGGCGACTCTTCCTTCACGGAACTGCCCTTTTTCCAGCGGTGCATGTCAGGAGTTATAGAGGAAGCCGGAAATGTTGATTATGATGTACTGATCACCATGATATACGGTCAGGACAACACAGGTCTCAAACGCATCATCTCAAACCGCAAGGTTGACGGCGTGATATTGGGCAGAACTCTTGTAAATGACCCCAATATAGCCTTCCTTAAAAAATCGGATGTTCCCTTTGTAGTCATCGGTTCCACCGACGAACCCGATGTCATACAGGTAGACAACGATCATGTCAAGGCCTGCCGTGAGCTGACGGAGATCCTCATCATGAAAGGGATCCGCAGCATAATGCTGATAGGAGGAGATGAAGATCATGTGGTAAACCGCTCCAGAAGAGCCGGTTTCGAATCTGCCATAGAGAACATGAAGAACATGAATATCTCCGTAAAGAGCAGTATCCATATGAATATCGACAACGACTCCATGACCGCCCGCCTGGTGGACGACGCTCTCCACGACGGAGTGAAGTGCATCATCTGTATGGACGACCTTCTGTGCGCATATGCGCTTGACAAGCTGCATCGCGACAACATAGATATCCCCGAGGATGTGCGTGTTGCGTCATTTTACAACAGCGAGCTGCTGCACAACAACGTTCCGGCTGTGACCGCACTTCAATACGATCCCTTAGAACTCGGCAGAACCGCCGCAGGCAAACTCTTTTCCCTGATAAACGGAGAGGAAGTAAACACCCTGACAAACCTCCCCTACGAGGTATTGCTGAAGGGTTCCACACAATAGGAGAAGAACCGCATGAAAAAAAAGACAGCCATCCTGTTATGCGCAACACTGTGCTTTTCATCCATAGCCGGGTGTGGAAGCACCGCCACAGATCATGCAGGAACTCAAATCGGAGCAAATGAGATCACCTCCGAAAACGCCGGTGAAACCGATTCAGACTCCACCGACGGATCTGAGGATGAAAAAGCTCCCACCGGTGACATGAGCCTTGTAAATGCAGGCAGCAATGTCAAAAACCACGATCCATACGTACCCGAGGTTCACGACGGGATCGCAAAAGAAACAGATACCATAGAAGCCACACATTTCGAACTCCCATCCGTCGCAGAGGAAAGTGACATCTATGTGGAGCCGATAGCCGGCATCTCAGACAACTTCATCCGCGGCGTGGATGCATCCGAGGTCTTATCCATAGAAAACAGCGGTGCCGTATATTATGACGAAAACGGAAACGAGCAGGATGTATTCATCACAATGGCTCAAAACGGAGTCAATTACATACGCTTAAGGATCTGGAACGATCCCTACGACAAAGACGGAAACGGCTACGGCGGCGGCAACTGTGACATTGCAACGGCAGTTGCTTTGGGTAAGCGCGCAACTGCTGCAGGCATGAACGTGCTGATAGACTATCACTATTCCGACTTCTGGGCTGATCCCGACAGGCAGACAAACCCGAAAGCATGGAAAAGCTATAAGATCGAGGAAAAACAGGCCGCCCTGTACGATTTCACCTATGATTCCTTAGAGGAGCTGATATGTGCCGGAGTGAATGTCACAATGGTGCAGGTAGGTAACGAGACCAACAACGGCATGTCCGGTGAGACAAACACCGATAAGGTCATGAGCCTAATGTCCTCCGGATCAAAAGCCGTCAGGGACATTTCCTCTCTCTACGGCAAAGAGATAAAGGTTGCCCTACACTACACAAATTCCACGGATTACGAACGCATTAACAGTATATGCAGCGAACTTAAAAGCCATAATGTCGACTACGATATCATGGGCTTATCGTATTACGCATACTGGTCCGGAACCTTTGACCAGTTCAGGGCTGTAATGGAAAACATCAGGAATACCTACGGAAAAGAAGTTATGATAGCCGAATTTTCTTACCCCTACACCTCCGAGGACGGGGATTGCTTCGCCAATTCCGCGGCAGGCGGCGAGATGTTGTCCGGATACACGTCATCTGTCCAGAGCCAGGCATCCATGATCAGGGATATGTGTGCCCTGGCGCAGGAATCCGGCGCATTGGGTGTATTCTACTGGGGAGGTTGCTGGATCCCGGTGGGCGATGACTATGACACCAACCTCACTCTTTGGGAAACCTGCGGCAGCGGCTGGGCATCACGCTTTGCAGACGAGTACGACAGCGACCATGTAGGCGGCGTCACCGGCGGTTCTTCCTGGGACAATCAGGCTCTGTTTGACTTCGACGGCAGGCCTCTCCCATCACTGTCCGTATTCAAATATCTGAAAACCGGCACTGTCACCGAAGACGGGATAGATTATGTACAGGATCAGAAAATACAGGTGCTGGTCGGAAAACCACTGAATCTGCCCGAAAAGATCCCGGCGATACATAAAAACAGAAACCTCAATGCCGATGTAGCCGTAACCTGGGACAAAGAAGACATAGCACAGATCGACACAGATACCGACGGAGAATACATTGTAAAGGGCACCGTGAAAGACGTAAGCCTCACCGCGGAAGTTACCGCAACCGTCACTGTAGGCTATATCAATATC
>JAFYAD010000115.1 GCA_017540915.1 Lachnospiraceae bacterium | reverse complement strand
GACGGTGCTTTTCTTCTGGATCGCCATTATTTCGGCAGTTGCTTTTACCGGCGTTTATAAGGAATACTCGGAAAATACTGAGGTCACAAAAACCAGCATTGAGGAATGTGTCCTCCATGATATCAACATGATCAGGGATATGGGAGTTGCGGATTCCTCCATAAAACAGCCTCTGGATTCATATTTTTCCAGATATCCTGACGAGATTAAATCCATCGAGTCCGTCACCATGGACGAGAATGGAAATATCCTTGTCGCCATCAGGCCTTACTTCAGGACCTTTGTTTTCAGGTTCCTGATACAGATGGCGTTTTTCTTCATCATTTCATCAGTCATTCTGTCAATCTTTGAAAGGCTGACCTCTCCCGAGGCCGAAGAAGGAGGGGCCGGGGAATGAAAAGATCCATAAAAACCAAGCTAAGAGCAATGGTGCTCATAATATCCGCTTCAGCCCTGCTCATAACCAGCCTCCTGGGCGTGTGGATCATGATGATGATCCGGACTCAGAGCGAGACTTCGCTGATAAACGAGACCCGGAGCAATCTCACGGATCTTGTGCAGGACAGGGCCGAACTGACCGAGGAAAAGCTCCGCAGTTACCGTGAAGCAACTGAGTTTTTTGCCCTCTGCATGGGAGACGCCTATTCTCATCCGGACGAGTATATCCCCGGGAAAATGCTTTCCTCACGGCCCGATGATCCGGATGAGTATATGTTTACCACCATCCGCCGTGATCCCAGGATAGACCTCAATGACTACATAGACGAGCTGCAATACGGATATGGGTTTGACACCGAATTCAGGACATATATGGAGAATGCAGGGGATATTATCTCCGTGGTATACTGGGGCGATGAAAACGGCCTTCTGTCCATGTACGACAGAAAATGCGTCAGTGTAGACCCCTCGGAGATCTATGATTTCTGGGATTCAACCTGGTATTCACAGTGCAAAAAACAAAGACGTACCATTTTCACCGACATCTATTACGACAAATTCGGTGCCGGACTTACCCTCACCTGTGCCACTCCTATATACAAGGACAACGGGGAGTTCATGGGAGTGTTCGGTATTGATGTAAAGGTTTCGGATTTTTATGAGCAGATGGTGGCTCTGAACAAGGGAGACGGATCCTATGTGTTCCTGATGGACTCCCGCGGAAATGTCATCCGTCCCGACAGTGACGCCATTCCTCTGTCGGTAGCAGAGGGTCTGGATGAGGATTCCTGCCAGAGGCTTCTGGATTCAGACGGCGCGGTTTTCGAGCGTAACGGCAATTATTATACCGGTGCAAAAATACCCAGCACCGGCTGGACTCTCTGTATCCATTCGCCGGCCGACAACAACCTTCTGGCCGTGCATACCATAGACAACGAGATACTGACAGCTATCATCGCCTTCATTATCGTGTTTGTGGTAATGCTTGCGATAGTGGCTTTCGTCAGCAACGGTTTTGCTTCCGACATTGCGGATCCCATCATCGCTCTTAAAGAGGATGTGGCGGGGATCAGTGAGGGTGACCTGGACCGAAAGGCAGAGGTCCGGACAGACGATGAGATAGGAGAGCTGGCAAAAAGTGTCAACGGCATGAGTGAATCACTCAAGGCCTACATCGAAAACATCCGGCATATGACTGCCAATCAGGAGCGTCTTTCCGCAGAGCTTTCCGTTGCGGCAAAGATCCAGAGCGACATGCTTCCCGCAGTCTTTCCTGCCTTCCCGGACCGGAAGGATTTCGATGTTTACGCCACCATGACTCCCGCCAGAGAGGTGGGCGGCGACTTCTATGATTTCTTCCTTACGGACGATGATCATCTGGCTCTTGTTATCGCGGATGTGTCCGGAAAGGGAGTTCCCGCAGCCCTCTTTATGGTCATAACCAAAACACTGATAAAGAACCACGCCATGGGCGGTGAGGATCCGGCAAGCATTCTTAAGAATGTAAACAGACAGCTCAGTATAGGAAATGAGGAGATGCTTTTTGTGACAGCCTGGATCGGAATAATCACCCTTTCCACCGGCGAAATGATCTGCGCCGATGCAGGTCACGAATACCCTGCGTTGTACCGTGTGGGCTCGCCCGGATTTGAGCTTATCAAGGGAGAGCACTTCCCTCCTCTGGGAACGGATGGGGATAATGAATACATACAGACAGAGCTTAAGCTGAACAGGGGCGATTCCCTCTTTGTATATACCGACGGTCTCACGGACGTAAAAGATCCCATGGGTACAAAGTACGGAATAGACCGGGTGGTGGGCTCTCTGGCCTTTTTGGCCGGCAAACCTCCCAAGAAACTTGTCACCGGCATGATGGACAATATTGACGGTTACAGGGACGGCTGCGATCCCTTTGATGACATCACCATGATGTGCGTCCAATATCGCGGACCCTTAATGTAGCTCCGGCATTTATCCCACCGTGTGGACTATGTGACTTCCCTTTCCATCCTGCTCCACTTTCAGCTTACAGGATATCTGGTCCCTGAGGATCTGCACATGGGAGATTATGCCCACCAGACCGTTGGCCTCCTGTATGCTCCTTAGCACATTCATTGCATCGTTTATGGAGTCTTCATCCAAAGATCCGAAGCCCTCGTCTATGAAAAGGGCTTCTATCCTGATCCCGCCCCTCTGGGCTATGGTGGACATACCTATCGAAAGGGCCAGTGAAGCCAGGAATTTTTCTCCTCCCGACAGGGTGTTTACAAAACGTCCATCCTGATCATCACTGTTCCTGTCAAAGACCTTAAGTTCCAGACCTCTCTTGTTTTTTCCCTGCGCTTTTTCGTTTGAACAGAACAATCTGTATCTGCCCCCGTGGACCAGCTCAAGCATTTTGTTTGCAGAGGCCACCACAGAGGAAAACATGATGCCGAGCACATATCTCTGAAGTCCCACTCCGGTATCGCCGCGAAGTCTTTTGGCGAAGGCGAGGTCCTCCTCCGCCTCCCGGAGTTTTTCGTCGATACCATCACCGGCGGTTCTTATTTCAGCCGCCTTTTTCTCCAGTTTAACGATCTCATTGGAAAGAACAGCCGTCTTTTGGCGCAGTTCGTCCCTTGCTCTTTGGGCTTCTTTGAAAAGCTCGGTATACTTTTCTCTGTCGGGTTCTTCTTTGCCTGACAGCTCGGTCCTTTGTTCCTCCAGTACCTT
>JAFYAD010000114.1 GCA_017540915.1 Lachnospiraceae bacterium | reverse complement strand
TATCCGTAATCCGCCATCCATTTGCGTATACCCGGTGCCATCTGTTCCACGGTTGCCATTTTTCTGGTTCCTGACAGACCTGTAGAAATATAATCGCTGCCCCTTATAAGCACGCCCAAAACCTTTTTTCCACCGAATACCGCATCAAAATATTCATCCATCTCCGCCTTGAAGGAAGCACCGATAACCGATGCATCCATCGTGCCAGGGATTTTCTGGATGAATGCGGTCTTGATCAACATGACCATATTCGGCACCTGCACCGTATTATCCTCATTCGCATCCTCGGCCCAAAGATCCAACGCAAAATACCGCTCCACCATTTTCCTGGGATATCTGCCAAAATACTCCTTATCAGGAGCCGAAAACTTAAGCCCGAAACGTGTAAAAGCCTTTTCAAAGCGTTTGCAGAATGAAAGCAACGCACCTATCCCACCCGCACCATCGACGGGGAGCGTCATATACTTAAACTGAGATAAGGATCTTCCGTTCAGTATCCATTGCAGGAAAAATATATTATGGAAGGCATAGGTATTGCTCAGCCTGTTAAAGTTATCATCCTCCATTCCCACTCTCATCTGCTCCTGTATGAAGAAGCAGTCGTCATTATTATAGATATCCCAGGGCAGTTCTTCCACGATATGGAGCCTGGGGTTTTCGTCAATAAACCATGATATCCGCTCATCAGCGCACCATATTTCCATATCGGTAAAGTTTAATACCACCTTGCTGATGACTATGGTATACTCGTTCAATTCCTCGAACATCATATTCTTGAGCCCGTCAAACAAGTCCAGATAAAGAGTATCTTTATCGTTTTCATCATAGACGAGATACTTCGACATATAGGGTGGCTTTACATATGCAGGATATGCATCCCGGTTCTCTATATCCTCATCATTATCCCAGTAAACTATATCAAAATCCTCGCCCTTATCATTCTTTACATGAAAGCGCTCCTTGCTCTCGGGATTACCTTTAAGAGCCTCGTGAAACAGTCTGTCCGATAAAACTAATGTTTTAGCATCTTCATCGTTTCTTAAGTTTTCAATCTTAAACATCTGTGTACCTCCATTGTCTTATTTCACTGCAAGATCCATATCGAGGGTTCCTATACGCCCTGCCTTTTCCTAAACATATATTATATCTGATGACGGTGATTCAGTAAATATAATAGTTAAATCGGGGGACGTTTCAGAATGAAACGCTTTATTTCAGATAATCTATTGAAATAAAAGAAAAAATGTGTATCCTCAAAACATAAAAGCAAAAAAGAGGTCACACATTGGATAAAAGTTTTGGGGAAACATTAAAAAATCTGCGCACAGAAAAGAATCTGTCTCAGCAGCAGCTGGCTAACAAAATGTTCGTGAACCGCTCCAGCATAGCTAACTGGGAGAATGGCAGACGTATTCCCGATATGGTCATCATATCCAGATTAGCCGGGATACTTGGCGTCGATGTGACGGATCTGATCGGTCCCGGAAATATCGTCAAGGATCTGCCCGAGGTGATCATTGTAGACGATGAGCCCCTCCTTCTAAAGGGCGCCATCCACATTTTATCCGAGGTCATACCAAATACCAACATCACAGGCTTTTCAAGGGCTTCCGAAGCGGTGGAGTTTTCACGTTTGAACAGAGTGGACATCGCCTTTGTCGACATAGAAATGGGAAAGACCAGCGGCCTGGAGCTGTGCCATACGCTAACACAGATCAATCCTCTTACCAATGTGATCTTTCTAACCAACTATCCGGACTACGCCATTAGGGCATGGGATACTCAGGCTAGCGGCTTTATTGTAAAGCCCCTTCATACAGAAGATGTGACAGCCGAGCTTTTAAAGCTTCGTCACCCGGTTGGAGGATTATGATCGATGCCCGACTATATAGATCTCATTAAGTATGCCAGTGTCATCTCCGGAATGACGATCAGTATAATGGGGCTTATATTCACCTTCAGGGCTCAGTACATGAGCAGCTGGATCAGGAACTATTTTAAGCTTTTCTTCGGAATACTGATCGTATACACGTTCTCAAATGCAGCTTCCCAGATCTCACTGGTATTTCTGGGGGACGGATACAGGACTCTTACCATAACAGCCATCTTCTGTGAATCCTTTTTCTCATCACTTTTGATGCCGTTGCTCAACATATACATACTCCATAACAGTGGCCGGAGCCTCAGATGCCGTATGTTTTATACCGTATTCTTTCTCTGGTGTCTGTATCTGGTTATGCTGATATATACGCAGTTTTCTACGACCATATACTATGTCACAGAAGATAATGTGTATCACAGGGGTCCCTATTATCCTCTGCTCTTGGTTCCTGCAGTGCTTTTGATGTTAATTAACATGGTGGGACTTTTTAACATAATGGACCAACTGTCAAAGAGGACACGGAACGTACTGTTTTTGAATCTGCTGATCCCCACTGTTGCGATGCTGATCCAGATGCACTCATACGGAGTCCTTCTCATCGTGTTCGGCACCTCCGTTTCGGCCCTCATTCTATTTAACAACATTGTGAATGAGGAAGCTGAACGATACATCGATCAGAAGATTGCGCTGTCCGAGCAGGTATTCAAGACAAAGACGCTGCAGATACGTCCCCACTTTATATATAATACCATGTCCAGCATATATTATCTGTGCGAAATAGATCCTAAAAAAGCACAGAAGCTGGTGGATGATTTTTCATCATACCTTAAGAAGAATTACAGCGCCATGGTCAAAGAGGGACTCATCCCCTTTAATGAGGAACTGACCCACACCCGGGCTTACCTCAATGTGATAAAAGCCAGATATGAAGACATGATATTTGTGGACTATGATACGCCCCATATCGCCTTCAGGCTCCCACCGCTGACCTTAGAGCCCGTGGTTGAAAATGCGGTGAAGCACGGTCTGGATCCCGACTCGGATCCGCTTCACATACTGATAAGGACAGGAAGCACCGTCGATGGAAACATACTGATCGTGGAAAACAGCGGAACTGATTATCTTGAAGAACAGACAGAGGATAATGATCCTCATATAGGACTTGACAATGTGAGAAGCCGTCTTAGCACTCTCTGCGACGGCACTCTTTCCATAGACCGCCGTGAAGAAGGCGGCACCATAGTAACCATTTTTCTTCCTGAGAAAAAAGGATCTGCTTAGCAGGACCTTTTTTCAGGGCGCAGCCAAAAATCCCCTCAAGGCTGCGCCCGTTTTTATTTCTGCCCCCGATCCAACTTGTAAAAGTTCTAAAATTTTTTGTACCTTTTTTATG
>JAFYAD010000113.1 GCA_017540915.1 Lachnospiraceae bacterium | reverse complement strand
GAAGAAAGGAGCTTCAGCCCAAGTAGGACTGAAGCTCATATTTTTATTCTGGAAGTCTTCCTTTATACATAATCTGAAGCTCACCATAGACTCTTCCCCAGTTTCTTAGTGGCATGCTCCATTTCTTGGTCGCTTCAAAAGTGGATAGGTATAATGCTTTAAGAAGAGCCTGATCACTCGGAAAAACGCTTCTTTGACGGTTCAGCTTGCGATAAGTGGCATTGAGGCTTTCGATGGCGTTGGAGTATAGATAGTCTTAAGATCTTTAGCGAAGGCTTTTCTATCCTTGTCAGGAACATATTTGAGAGTGTTACGAACTTGATGAACCAGGCATCACTATTCCGTCGGTACTCTTAAACGACCTTTCCGGATTATCCCATATTGAGGAGCAGCTTCGCATGCAAAAAAAGCAGCTTGATTTTCAAGCCGCTAATTATGATAAAATCTCACATTCATACAGGGAGGGTCGCCGGATCATACATGAGGTAAAGCGATTTAACAGCTATATCCTCACCTGCGCAGAAAAAAACGAATGCTCGAAGATAATTGATTATATCAATTCCAACAATAACGAAATGGAGAAAAGGCTGTTGTGTGTCAACACCGGCAATCTGTCGGACAACTCCTTTAACGCCGCCCGGGCCTATATGGGAAAACATCCTTCAGGCTCAGACGATGCATGGATCGACATGAAGCTTATCACAAAACAGCGCTTTTTTGTGATCCGGATCGAGAACATCTGCAGTGACGATAACCCTTCCCACAGTGAATCCGTTTCTCAACTGACCCACGGATACGGACTTATCAATGTCAGAAATATCGTAGAAAAATACAATGGCTTATATTATCAGGAAACCGCCGACGGAAAATACTCAACCACTGTTTCAATCCCCATACTGCGCGACTCAGTAGGTGCTATTATCCGTCAGCCTGCTTCCTTTGAGAGATATGAGCCTAATATCAACTAAATCCGTAACAGTTACCTGAATCTGAACTTCACAAAATCGAAGCTGCTGCCGGGCAGGAACACGAATCTCACGGTTCCGCTGCCCCGGTAGCCCTTCACCGTAAAGGTCTGCTCTTCTCCTCCGTCCCCGGTAAATTCCAGAATGTCACGTATCTCCTCAGACCCGTTATCAAACACTACATGTATGGTATTCACCGGGTTATCCGTGTGTCCCGTTACAGTCAGCGCGGTTGCGGCGTTTTCGCCAAAGTCCATATCCTTAAACTCCACGGTAACGTTATTTCCGATACCTTCTATTCTATCGTCAAGCTTAGTAAACTTATCACCATAGACAGCATCGCATTCTCCCGCCTTCAGCAGGGAATATGCTTTGACAAGTTTTTTGAAGGAGAAACCGCCTATATGGACCTTGTCCTGTGCTACAAAATATAAGCCCCCCAGCCCCTTCATCCGCTTTTTAAGCTTGTAGGTCTCGGGCTGATATACATTCCATATCATCTCTTTGTGATAATGACCGTTTAATACAAGGTCACTGCCCTCTTTCCCCGGGATGCCGTCCCACAGCTCGAAATCAAACGGATCATTTGAAAGATGGAATATGGATATAGTGACCTCATCCGATCCGTAGGAGCCGAAATCAATGTTTTCAAAGCCCACTACACTTCTAGCTCCGCGCTGTGTTGAAACGCCGCGCTCGTTGCCCACACCGATGTCTCCTTCTCCGTAGCTCCACAATCCTCCTGCCACAAAGTTATAGGGATCTATGGTAGCCTCTCCGATCCCGTCGACGCTGAAGTCAAGCTCCGATATGACCCTTACATTCTCACAGCCCAGGCGGCACATGCAGCGCAGCCGGAAGGTTCCGTCTCCGAAAGCCTGAACCCTTGCAGCAGAACCCTGTACCTCGACAACCTTTGCGATGGTGCTGTCTATTCCGGTGTCATTGACCGCCTTCCATATAAGGTCCTCAGGTGCCACTTCTGCTCCCGCAGGGCAGAGCTTTGCGGTCACCAAAACCTCCCTGTGAGCTCCGTCGAGTATTCTGTCTCCGTCACAGGAGAGCTCGATCTTTCTCACATAAGGCCTTTGTTTTGCGTTTGCGGACAAATCCTCGGGATCCAGTGATATTCCGGGTATCATCTCTCCGGCTGATACAGGTATGGTAAGTTCAACCCCCTCCAGACCATCGCTTTCCAGCGACACGTTTATCTCACCCGGTTCCCCACCAACAGCGATACATACTAACAGCTTTCCTGAAAAAAGATGCTTTTCTGTACCCTTGTATTCATCCGTATCTGTGGAATCTCCGTTATCCAGTCCCGCGAGCCATCCGGCGCCGCTCACATTGACGCGCACAAGATTCCCGGCATTTTCCACCGAATAGCCGTTCTCATCGCCAGCCGACACCTCCACAAAACACATATCTCCACAGCCGGACATAAGCTTGCGGTCTGCATCATAAACCTTCGCCACCAGCCTTGCCGCTTCACCGAATGAATGTCTGCTCTCCCTTGCGATCTCTTTTCCCTCATCGTCATAGGCCACAGCCGTGATCTCACCCTCCTCGTAGGGGATCCGGTAATCTCCGCTCACTGTCATGCCATGCTCGTGATCTATATTTTTGCGTCCGAGACTTTTACCGTTCAAAAACAGCTCCACCTCAGG
>JAFYAD010000112.1 GCA_017540915.1 Lachnospiraceae bacterium | reverse complement strand
GGCTATTCGGATATGATAGATGAGGCCGAAAGAGAGTTCAATGAAGAAGCAGAATAAAAATGACCTCATACTGACTGCAGCCCTTCTGGCCGTCGGATTTGTGCTGGCGGCGTTTTTCTTTGCGGCCGCTCCCCGTGGCAGGACTGTGGAGGTTAGGGTGGACGGCAGGGTTGAGGCCGTTTATCCTCTCGAAAAAGATGGGCGTTATGAAATAAAAGGCGTTAATGGAGAAAATACGCTTGTTATTGAAAGCGGAACCGCCAGGGTTGACAGTGCCACCTGCCCGGATAAGCTCTGCGTAAAGACCGGCAGGCTGAGCAGGAGCGGCCAGTCGGCCATCTGTCTGCCCAACAGGGTGGAGATCAGGATCACCGGCGACCACGGTGACGCAGGCGGAGTGGATACCGTTACAAGATAGGAGAGAATTTGAGTAAAAGCCGTCTCACAGCCGCATACGGAATGCTCACGGCCCTGGCTCTGATACTGGGATATGTGGAATCCCTGGTGCCGGTGTTTTTTGCCGTGCCCGGAATGAAGCTGGGACTTTCGAACCTGGTGGTTCTTGTGGCCCTCTATACTCTTGGGGAAAAAGGGGCGGTGTTCATAAATCTGGTCAGGATAGTGGTAAGTGCGCTGCTGTTTTCGGGCATGGGAGCCTTGATTTTTTCCCTCTCAGGGGGGATACTGTCCCTTATAGTGATGATATTCCTGAAAAGGACCGGCGCCTTCGGCATGCGCGGAGTCAGCGTGGCCGGTGGAGTGAGCCATAATACCGGCCAGCTCATAGCCGCCGCTTTTTCGGTAAATACCCTGTATATTACCGCATATCTGCCCGTCCTGTGGATCGCGGGAATTGTCTGCGGTCTTGTGATAGGCATTGTTTCTGCCATCATAACGGAAAGGATGTCCCCGGTGATCAAGAGGTTGTTTCCCGGATCATAAGCAGGACCTGACCATAGGGAGACCAGCTATGAAAAGTCAAGCCTAAATTAGCAAAAAATTTTTTATCGATATTGGGGTCCAGAAGGGTAACTTTAATAAAGCTCCCTGAAGGTGCATTTTTCAAGGATCTCGATATTTAGGCAAACTTCTTAATCGAGGTTGAAGTCTATGTCGTCAATCATCATTTTCCAGATGACACGGACGAGTTTGCCGGCACAGTGCCCGAGGGCGTTGTAGTGAGTCCGGCCTTCAGCCATCTTCTTATCGTAATAAGACTTAAAGGTGGCATTGTTCTTTACAACATTGTGAGCTGCGTTTATAAGGGCATATCTGAGCACTTTAGAGCCTCTCTTGGACATTCTGGTACGTCTTGCATTAAAGGTACCTGACTGACGAACAGAGGGATCCAGGCCAGCGTATGCGAGCAGCTGATGAGGTTTGGAGAAGCGGTGGATATCACCGATCTCTCCAAGGATCATTCCGCCGTTTATATATCCGATACCCGGAATGGTCATTATGACAGAATCACTGAATTTCATGATCTCTGTCATTTCAGCCTCAACCTTATCAATCTGGCTATCCAGTAACTCGATTTGTGAGATGGTCTGAGTTATCTGAATAGAGACAGTGCTGTCGCTGTTGCCGACAGACTTCTGTGCGAGAGCTCTTAATTGTCTTGCCGTCTCTTTATCGAAGCGACCGTGGGAGGAGGCTTTCAAAAGATGGCTAAGGTGAGTCATATGCACAGATGCAATGTCTTTCGGCGTAGGCGCCTCCTTCAGGAGCGCATAGACAGACTTTTGATGCAATCCGGACTTGAAGAAATACTGAAGTTCCGGAAACACTTGATCCACATAAGAAGTCAGCTGGATTTTTAACCGTGTCCGCTGCTTGATGGATTTCTGACGGAAACGCCCAAGTGTTTTGAGATCCATGAGGTCGAGATCATAAAAGGTCACAAACCTGCGGGATCTCTGCATCATAACGGTTTCGGCGATTACAATAGCGTCGACTTTGTCAGTCTTCGTTTTGCGGATCCGATCCTTCCGCCTGGACGAAGTCTGAATAGGGTTGAGAACACACACTTTGTAGTCGTTGGCAACAAGATACCGGACAAGGTTGTCGCCATAGTGTGCCGTTGATTCAAGACCGATGATGACAGGCTCCGGAGCGTAGTCAGAAAGCTCCGCAGATAACCTTTTGAAGCCATCACCGTCATTCGTAAATTGGAACGGCTCAGTGAGTACCACACCATCAGATGATATGACTGCGGCATAGTGGTTGAGTTTGGCAATATCAATGCCTGCGTAAATCATTGAGGAACACCTCCCTTTCATAAAGTCTGATACCGTGATATCCGCCTGCGGTTATCCATGTAGACTTGATGGACATAAGTACTCGGGACTGCGGGGGGCAGTCACTGGTGACATCCAGCTTATAAACAATTCAGATAAAGGTAGCGGCAATACACTCCTATAGAGTAGTCAAAGCTACAGAGCAAAAATCAAAAGTCCACAGTATCTGAGTTGTATTGAACCACAATATCAAAATAAAAAGAAAGGAAACGTGGTGTATTCGGTTATGAGTACATCATACAAGGTGCAAAATGTTTTGTCCATGTTGCGGAAAAGAAAATAATGAAGGCGTGACATTCTGATCGTCACCGTAACCGGGGTGGCATTAACGGGATTGATCAGTCAATTGTTTGGATCATGAAATACTACTTGCTGTAAAGCATAATCAAACCGTCTGTTCGATCCGATGTGGGTCGGACAGGCGGTATTTTTGACTTAATAAAGGGGGGGGCACCACCGGGAGTTGAGGTTCTGCTCGCAGATTTTGAGGTGTCATATATACGCTTGCGTATATATAATGAAAAGTATATAATATATGCGAAAGGTGGATGCGATCATGTATATTAAGCAATATCTTGAAGACAATAGCATATCTATATACAAAGTTGCGAATAACGCTTTGGTTGCCTATCCGACTGTCTTTAATATCGTCAATGGCAAGGTGGATATTCTCAACTGTGCTCTTGGCGTTGTGAAAAAGATAGCGGACGCTCTTGACCTCACAATAGACGAGCTTCTTACTCTGTGTGATAAGAATCATTCATTCAATCTGTTCAGAAGTGAGCAGTGCCATCTGGTTAATCGTGTTGGTGAGATAGACTATGTGATAGAACTTTTGGAAAATAAAAAGATAGATTATTACTGGAAACTGGATATGAAAGCAGAAGCATTTTATCTTCTTGCAATGCTTGATTATCTGAGCCGGAGAAATGACCTTCCAAAGTGTAATGAATACGAGGAAATCAGGCGATATAAGTTGGAAAAACCTGTCTTTCCTGCTGATACAGAGTTATCGGAAAGGCTTTTGGGGAAGGATGCACACCAAGAGGCCCTTAATCATGCAATCCCTGAGTTTCTGAATTTTAATATTGTTGAATGCGAGATCATAAATGGATAAGGTATTATTTACGAAGGATAACATAGACAATCTGCTTTTCCAACTGGCAAAGGAGTACAAAAGAATCAATAGAAAGAATACCCCGGCGGAGATTGTTATCATAGGTGGAGCGGCAATAGTGTCAAAATATGGCTTCCGAGCTTCTACAACTGATATTGACAGCTTGATTTTTGCCTCATCTTCAATGGAAGATGCAATAAACAACGTAGGTGATAAAAATGGACTGGCAAAAGGGTGGATCAACGAGGAATTCAGGAAAACAAGCTCATACACTGAAAAGATTAGGCAGTATTCCAGGCATTATAAGCTGTTTGCCAACATACTGGAAGTGAGGATGCTCCCTCCCGAGTATGATGTGGCAATGAAACTTGCGTCTTTAAGACCGTATAAGTATGATATGTCAGATGCTGTTGGCATCATAAAGTCAGAGAATGTCACAAGAGAGCAGATAGAAAAAGCCGTTGTGGATTTATATGGAGGATTCCAAAATCTGTCTCATTCCGATGAAGCAGAGAAATTGCTTGACAGTATCTTTGAAGCATATAATCTGGACGAGTTGTATGACAGTACCAGAACATCAGAATTCGATAATCGCGTAATTCTCAAGGATATCGATGATAAGTATCCGAATCTGCTTAATGAAGGTAATCTGGCAAGTGTATTGGAGGCCGCAAAAAGTAAGAAAGACAAAAAGCCCAAAAAAGAAAAATGGAAAATCCCAAACTGTGTCGAATAATAAGACCATGACCATTAGGGAGAGAATCGAACAGGATGAAAAAGAATATTTAAGCCCCTATGCCGCCTGCTCCATAGATTCGAAGGGCAGGGACATGGAGGAACCCCAGTGCGATATCAGACCCGTGTACCAGAGGGACAGGGACAGGATACTCCATTCCAAATCCTTCCGCCGCCTCAAGGACAAAACACAGGTCTTTTTGTCGCCCGAAGGAGACCACTACCGAACCAGGCTTACACATACCCTTGAGGTTTCCCAGAACGCCAGGACCATAGCAAAGGCCCTCAGGCTTAACGAGGACCTGGTGGAGGCAATATCCCTGGGCCACGACCTGGGCCATACCCCCTTCGGCCACGCCGGGGAAAGGGCACTCGATGAGGTATGCCCTTACGGATTTCGCCACAACGAACAGAGCGTGAGAGTGGTGGAGGTTCTGGAAAAGGACGGCAAGGGACTGAACCTCACAAAAGAGGTGCGTGACGGCATCTTAAACCACAAGACAAGCTGCATGCCCTTCACCCTTGAGGGCAAGGTGGTACGCTATTCCGATAAGATAGCCTACATCCACCACGACTGCGACGACGCCATCAGGGCCGGGATCCTTAAAAACGACGATATCCCCACAGAGATCTGTAAGGCCATAGGCTATACCACCAACGACCGGCTGGATCATTTCATACACGACATCATCATGAACGCCCTTGGGAAAAACGACATCTGTATGTCGGATGAAGTGGAACAGGCCATGCAGGATCT